>NZ_CAWUDO010000100.1:0-26515 GCF_963920935.1 Nostoc sp. CCY 9925
CTCAGAAGGTCAAAGTTGAGCCTCAGAAGGTCAAAGTTGAGCCTCAGAAGGTCAAAGTTGAGCCTCAGAAGGTCAAAGTTGAACCTCGGAAGGTCAAAGTTGAGTTTGAGCGATCGCACTTTGTTTAACTTTGACAAAAAAATAAGGGGTGATGAATTAAGAATAATTTGCATTCATTCACGAGCTTTTTTCTAAAGCAACATCTTCTTCACCAAGATATGAAAACTCAATTCCCATCAAGTCTAGAATATTGAGTAATTCTGATGGTTCTAGCTGCATGACTTCCGCAGCTTTTTTTAAGCTAATTACTTTAGCAATTAAAGCACCGAGTAAAAACAGAAAGTTTTCTTTTTGTTCGATATTCTGAAATAATTGAATTTCAGAGGCGATCGCTTGAGTCAGTTCTTGATTCATCGGTAATTTTGTACTAATCTATTGTGGGTCAGATCCTTCTCTAATTAAACTGGAGTAGAGTAATATCTCTGACGGGTTACGCCTACACCCCCAGAACACCATTATTTTACTTGGGAACATGAATTTTGCTATGGTGAGGAGAGGCGATCGCGCAAATCTGCTAAATTTTTACGTACAGTAATAGTATTAGCATGATTAATTCCTAGCAGTGGCTCCAAAATACTTAAGGCTTGGATATACAGGGGTTCAGCTTCGCTGTATCTGCCTTGGGAGTCGTAGAGATACGCTAGGTCGTTAAGGCTGAGTGCAACATCAGGATGTTTCTCTCCTAGCAAGTGTTGTGTAAATTCCAAAGCTTTCAGGTACAAGAGTTCGGCTTCACTGTATTGTCCTTTAGATTTGTAGAGTAATGCCAAGTTATTGAGGCTAAGTGCAACATCAGGATGTTCGTCTCCTAGAAGGTGTTGCGTTAGTTCTAAAGCTTGCAGATACAAAGGTTCAGCTTCACTGTAACGTCCTTGAGAGTAGTAGAGTACTGCCAAGTTGTTGAGGCTGTTAGTAAAATCAGGATGTTCGTCTCCTAGAAGGTGTCGCGTTAATTCTAAAGCTTGCAGGTATAAAGGTTCAGCTTCGCTGTAATGTCCTTGAGAGTGGTGGAGTGCTGCCAAGTTGTTGAGACTTTGCGCTACATCAGGGTGTTCTTCTCCTAATAGGCGTTGTCTGAGTGCCAATGCTTGCAAGTAAAGCGGTTCGGCTTCGCTGTATCTTCCTTGAAAGTAGTAGAAACCAGCCAGATTGTTGAGACTTTGCGCTACATCAAGGTGTTCTTCTCCTAATAGGCGTTGCCTGAGTGCCAATGCTTGCAAGTAAAGCGGTTCGGCTTCGCTGTATCTTCCTTGGGAACGGTAAAGTTCCGCTAGATTATTGAGGCTAATGGCAAAATCAGGATGTTCCACTCCAAGTAGGCTTAGCCTGAGCGCCAATACTTTGAGGTGAAGAGGTTCAGCTTCGCTATATCTTCCTTGGTATTTGTAGAGTTCCGCTAGGTTATTAAGGCTGGTAGCAAAATCAGGATGTTCTGCTCCGAGTTGGCATTGCCACAATTTTGAAGCTTGAAGGCAAAGCGGTTCGGCCTCGCTATATCTTCCTTGGGATTTGTAAAGTAAGGCTAAGTTGTCAAGGCTTTGTGCAACATCTGTATGTTTCTCTCCCAGCAAGCGCCGCCTAAGCGCCAATGCTTCCAGATGAAAGGGTTCAGCTTTGCTATATCTTCCTTGGGAACGGTAGAGTTCTGCTAGGTTGTTGAGGCTAGTGGCGACATCTGGATGTTCTTCTCCTAAGTGCTTTTTAGTAACTTTTAAACAGTGCTTACACCAAGATGAAGCCTGGTCATATAGCCCTTTATATCTATAAAAAGTAGCATTACCAACGAATACCCAAGTTAAATCTTTATCGCTAACGTATTGAATCAGATTATTCGCTATTTCAGCTATATGAGGAATGGCGGGGGAAACAGCAGTAATTTGCTCAAGGGTCGGTGTTTCAGGAATATTTTTAGCAACTGCTACCATTACCCTGCAAAGCGATCGCTTTAATTCCTCTGCCTGTTCTAAACCTGTAAGCTTATATTGGAAAAACTCCCGCAGTAGGGGATGCAATTGGTAAACTCCCTCATCTTTGCGCTGGAGTAGATGCAAATTCAACAACTTCTCATCCCGAATTTCCTCTAACTCTTCCTCGTCTTCCTGTGGTAAACACTGTTCTACCAAATCCCAAGGTATAGGTGCGGCGGCAAATAAACTCAATAAACAGCCCAACTGCTTGTCATCGTCATTTAATTCTTGCCAACTCAACTCAAAGGCTGCTAACACACCCCGTTGTGCTGTCATATCGCCTTCTGGTTTATCCCAAGCGGGTTTTTGTTGTCGCTTTTTCTCCAACCGTCGCAACATTTCTGTTAAAAAAAGGTCTACTTTGCGCTTCAAATATCGCCCCACTAATTCCAAACCCAAAGGCAAATATCCCAACCGCTCACATAACTGATTTGCAACAGCTAATTCTTGCTCAATTCGCTGTGGTGTTTCTTTAAAAAACGACTTTAATAACTCCAGGGCTGCTTCTGGTTGCAATACATCTAGGGATAATTGCTTAATAGATGCTCCCAAGTATTGGCGCGTGGTAATCAACACTTTAAACCGGGAAGATGAGGAGGGTAAATAAGGCTTAACCTGCTGATATTCCCCAACATCGTCTAACACTAGCAGCACATTACCCTCACACCAATGCCGCCAGCAGTATTGCACTTGAGCAAGGACATCTAAACCTTCTGGTGGGTTTAAATCAAGCACAGTTCTGGCAAACTGCACAACTTGAATACCCACATCACCAGATTTTGCCAGCAACCAGCAAATTCCACCCTTGTAAGTTTCGCGGTGATTCCTGGCATATTGTAGGGCAAGTTCTGTTTTACCAACTCCACCCATCCCCGCAACAGCAGCTATAGCCACCTGTTCGTTTTCCTGCAAAAGCTGGTGGAGATTTTGCAATTCCACTTCACGTCCAACAAACTCCATCACCCCACTTAAGGGCAAATTTTGCGGTATTTCGGTAGCGAGATTTGACTTTACCTGTTCTTCTCCAGGCGAATGCAGTCAAAAAATATTAGTACCAGTGAAAATATTTCCTTGAATGACGTTTTTAATAGACTCGGCTAACTTTGTAGAATTAATGATGGTTGCTGGTTGTGAGTTGAAGTCATTTGCTAAAGCTTGGACTTTTGACGCTACTTGAGGATCGGCGTTTGCGGCTGCTTCCACGTCCCGCACCGATTGAGCAATTTCGGTATCTGCGTCTGCTGCGGCTTTCAACTCTAGTACTGCTTTGCCATAATCTAACGGCGGTTGTGTATTTTCTGGTGTCGCCTCTGCTAACAAAGGCAATTTATTTTTATTACGTAGCTGTGCGATTAATTTACCGCTTGCTTCTAACCCTGCTTCCCCAAGCTTTTCGCCAGTTTTTTCTAATGCCTTAGTTAAAACTATAGTAGCGATCGCAGTTGCAACAGCCGTTAGTGTCACAGGTTCCATAATTTTATGAATAACAACCGAAATTCCACTGAAAGCTATTCTAGCCTAGCCTTATCATCACATTTCTTGATTTTGTCTGTGTAGACACGATTTTTAATGTTAAGTTGACTTTCTTGCTTACGATGAGAATCCTTTTAGAGAAACCCTATTCATCCGGTAGAAAATATTCTTATCAGGGAAACCTAATAAATGTAAGTGTATTACTAAATTATCTGTGTCATTTACCCTTCCTGGGTTAAAACTAAAGCTTTACTAAACTCCCGTGAGGTTTTATGAAACAAATCAAAGAGAAAATTACAAATAAATTAGAGCAAGTATTTGAACAACAGTTAGTACCTCGTCTCTTACAGTGGGGAGAATACGTCGAAACCAAAATCAGGCGATATAAACATCAACAACTGAAGAGTAAGTTAAAATTTTGTGGCTCAGGTCTACGATTTAAGCGAGACGTGAGAATTGAACACCCGCAAAATGTATCTCTGGGAAATAAAGTCTACATTGGACAAGATGTCATGTTAGATGGACGTGGCGGAATTACAATTGGTGACAACACAACACTTGGATTTAATGTTGTGATTCTCTCTGCAAACCACGACTATCAAAGTAATGACTTACCTTATGAACATAACGTTTACATTCATAAACCTGTTGTTATCGGTCGCAATGTTTGGATTGGTGGAAATGTTCTAATTATTCCCGGAGTTTCCATTGGAGATGGTGCAATTGTGGCGGCTGGTACGGTTGTCACTGCTAATGTTGAATCTTTAGCAATTGTGGGAAATCAACCTATGAGAACAATTAAATACCGCGACAAAGAACATTATGAAAAACTCGCTTGTAAGCGAGAAATTCAAACCCCTATTGAAGTAATTCAACATTAAGCTGGTGAGTTGGGCATTAAAATACCCAACCTACTTGCTAAACTAGCGCTGGTGTATTCGCCAGTTTTACTTGAGGTGTCGCAATCATCCGCATTCCTGCGGGTGCGGCGAGAGTTAAACCACGACGTACGGGACGCACGGGACGTTTGTTCGTTAGGGATAATTGAAATTCTGACAAAACAGTAGCCAAGACAATTTTCATTTCATACTGAGCAAATGCCATACCAATACAGCGACGATTACCCCCACCAAATGGTAAATATTCGTATGGTGAATATTGTCTTTCTAAAAATCGTTCTGGTTTGAACTGCTTGGATTGTGGGTAAACTTCTTCGCGATGATGCGCTAAATAAATACTGGGAAGAATTAATGTACCCGGCGGTAATTTGTAGCCCATAATTTCAAGTGGGCTTTTTGTAATCCGCAAGAAAGCATTCATGGCAATTGGATAAATTCTCAATGTTTCTTGGCAAACAGCTGTTAAATAGGGCAATTTAGCAATGGTACTCAAATCTGAGCTGACACCAACAGTGTCGAGTTCTTGTAATAACTTTTCACGCACTTCAGGTAAATAATCAAGCCAGTAAAATGCCCATGTCAAAGCCGAAGCTGTAGTTTCATGTCCCGCAACTAGCAGTGTCATTAATTCGTCGTGCAATTCTTCATCTGACATCCCTTGACCATCTTCATAACGAGCAGCCATCATCAAACTCAGGATATCTTGGCGATTTTGATGAGATTCGGCGCGACGTTCCCGAAGCAGAGTATAAATAAGTTGATCGATTTTTTCTCGTTGTTGGAGAATCCAACCCCACGGACTCCAAGTACCCAAATCTTTTTGCATGAAGTTGAAAAAGAAGGCGCTGGACATTAAAGGCGAAGTAATGAAGTCTAGTAAATCGCTTAGCGATCGCCTTAATTCCTCAAACCTTTCTCCTGCTTCTAAACCAAACACAACTCGCAGAATAACACGCAAAGTGATTTCTTGCATCGACTCACGGATCTTAAAAGGCTTAGCAATTTGCCATTCGTGAGTCACTTGTCGTGTTATTTTCCGGATATCCTCGCCGTAAGCCCTCATTCTTTCGCCATGAAAAGGAGGAGCTAATAATTGCCGTTGGCGCTGGTGGCGATCGCCATCTGATAACATAAAAGAGCGATCGCCAAGTAAAAATCTTAGCCCGATATTCCCCCTGCCAACCTCAAAAGAACTCAAATCAGCTGTAAAAATCTGCTCAAGTGCTTCGGGTTTACTAAAGTACACGAGAGCATTATCTGAACGACTACTCTTAATGGTGAAAGTGTCACCATAGATTTTGGCAAAATCATCCACATATTTTACAGGCTGACTAATAAACTTAATCATCCGCAGCCAGCGCGGTATTTGAGGGCCATCAGGTAGGTTGTAAGTTGTTGTCATAGGAGTTTGTGGAATTAATAGCTTCTGAATTTCATTGTTACGAGTTTTTATGTGATTGAGAGTCACACAAAGCGGTATATTCATCATTGGGGAATAGGACATCCCTTCTCTGCGAGACGCTACGCGAACGCTCAGGGCAAGTGGGTATGGGGCATGATAAATGTGGGAGGATAGGGAAGAAATCTTTCCCCCCACACTCCCCACACTCCCCACACTCCCTCACTCCCTCATCCCCCAATTCCCCACTCCCTTTTTCTACCTAAAGCAGTGCCAAAAATCATCGCTATTCTCAACGGTAAAGGAGGAGTCGGTAAAACGACTACCGCAATCAATCTGGCTGCAAACTTTGCTAAGAAAAAAAAGGTGTTGCTGATTGATGCAGATATTCAAGGTTCTGCCAGTTGGTGGTTCGGGCGTAGTCAGCAGGGAATGGGATTTGATTTATCTCAAGAAACAGATCCGACACTTTTAGGTGATTTAACAAAAATAAAAGGTTACGATTTAGTAGTGGTGGATACGCCTCCCGCGCTGCGCTCTGAAGCATTAGTAGCGGTAGTTGCGATCGCAGATTATCTAGTTTTGCCTACACCCCCGTCTGCAATGGATTTAGCTGTCCTCGTGGAAACAGTCAAGGAAGCCGTTATCCCCCTGGGAACCCCCCATCGGGTATTGCTCACTAAAGTCGATACGCGCAGTCTCGGGGAAGCGCTAGAAGCAAAAAAAACTCTCACTCGGCTAGGTATTCCTGCTTTTGATACCCTCATCCGCGCCTATAAAGCTCACGAACGAGCCGCGCTTGAAGGTGTCGCAATTACTCAATGGCGCGGAGGAAATGCACGGGAAGCGGAGATAGATTATCGCCGCGCAGCTGATGAATTACAGCGTGATTGGAGAAAATAATGGCTAAGAAACAAAGTCTATCGGATTTACTACAACAAGAGGCACAAAAATTTACATCCTCAGAAGATGAATCTGCGATCGAAGTTTCCGCAGAAGAAATTGCCCAAGAAGAGGCTGCAACTGATGAAGAATCTTCGCCACAGACGCCCGAACCAACTACTACTAGGCGCACAAATCCCACTAAAGCTGATTTAGAAGCAACTGTCAAAGAGTTGACAACTAATTTAGAAAAAAGTCATCAAAAAGAAGCGGCTTTAGCACAGGAAATTATTGATTTAAAATCAAACTTATCTCGACAAAAAACACTAGCATCTGAACAAAAAATTATATCAGAACAGCTAACAAAAGAACTTGACGAAACAAAAAAAACAGCACTACAACTTGCAGAAGCAAATTCCAAACTCATAGAAGAAATTAATGCTTTAAAACAAGTAGCAGAAACTAACTCTCAAATTGTTGCCAAACAAACTAGTGCTATAAAACCAGTAAAAGAAGCCTACAATCCACTAAATTATAAAAAATCACATCGTTCATCTGAAAAACTAGCAGAAAAACAAACAGCAACAAATGATGATTTTGCAGACAACACTTGGCTGTATGACTAGCATCGCTAGAGGTAGTTAAAAATTGAAAAACACCTCTTGCAAAACTAGTTTTGCAAGAGGGGGAAAAGTTGCGCTTCTTGTTGTTAACTAAACTGCTCGCCTGCGTCTAAGTTAAACAGCATTTGTAGAGTTTGCATACAACGCCGCCTGGCTTCAACATCTTGCTGCGATCGCAATTGCACCATCGGGTCATGTAAAATTTTATTAACAATGCCTCGTGTTAAAGCTTCGATCACCTCTTGATGTTTTTCTGCGAATTCCGAACCCAATCTAGACAAAGCTTTTTCTAATTCTTGTTCCCGAATGGTTTCGACTTTATTTCGCAGACAGCTAATAGTAGTCACAGTTTCTAAACTACGCCACCAAACATCAAAAGCTTCCACCTCTTCTTCTAAAAGTCGCTCTGCTTCCTGTGCAATTCTCCGACGACTTTCGTAGTTTTGCGCCACTACAGCCTTCAAATCATCGACATTAAAGGCCTGCACATTTACCAGTTCATTCACGTCTGCATGAACGTTGCGCGGCACAGAAATATCAAATAACATCAGAGAACGCTGAGCTTCTAACACCATTTCCAATTTGGCACGGTCAAGTATCGGTTCTGTGGCTGAAGTACTTGTAAATACCAAATCACTATCGGCAATTACTCTCATCATTTCCGATAAGCTGTGAATTTGAATCGGTTGTTCGGAGAACTGCTTTGCTAATTCTTGGGCACGTTCGCGAGAGCGATTGACAATGCTGATTTGCACAGCACCTTTAGAAATCAGGTGTTGTACTAGCAACCGTGACATTTTTCCAGCACCCAAAATCACCACTCGGCAAGCAGCTAAATTTGCTACTTTCATTTGTGCTAATTCCACAGCTGCCGAACTGATAGAGACAGCGCCAGTACCAATACTAGTTTCAGTGCGAACTCGCTTGCCAGCTGTTAGCGCTTGTTTAAATAATCGATTCAAAATGGTTTTTATACCGTTATATTGCTGTCCCAATTTGTGAGTGGTCTTTACCTGAGCTAGAATTTGACCTTCTCCAAGTACCAGACTATCTAAACCGCCTGCTACCCTCATCACATGCATGACTGCATCATCATGCAACAACATAAACAAGTGTTGGCGCAGAGAAGTCACAGGTAATTTGCTGTGTTCTGCCAGAAATTGAGTTACTTCTCGGATACCTTGGTCTGTTTCGCTGGTAACAATGTAAATTTCCAGGCGGTTACAAGTGCTAAGAATTGCAACTTCGTCAATATGGGGATAACTGCTAAGATGAGCGATCGCACTTTCAATTTGTGGTTCTGGAATGCTCAGTTTTTCCCGGACTTCTACTGGGGCTGTTTTATGGCTTAACCCCACCACTGCTATATTCATTTGCTAAATCGTAGTTACTAGTTGGTAGTTGATAATTAGGCATTGAAGAGTAGGGAATGGGGAATTGCAGGTTGTTGCTTGGAAAAATTACCAAGCAACAAACAAAATATCGATCGCTAACTACTAACTACTAACTACTCTATGGTTGAAGCATTTGTGTGAATATGTTTCAGTTTCCATGCTTCGCCCTTAGTATTACTATTCCCCATTCCCCAAGAATTTAGTACAGTTGGAGAGTCTTCGGTTCACCAAACATGTGGATTGTATCAACAAATCGAGCAGTTTTCGACTGGTTAGAAATTACCAAGCTTTGAGTTCTTGCTCCACCCTTGAAGAAACGTACACCTTGCATGAGATTACCACTGGTAATTCCGCTAGCAGCGAACAGAACAGTTTCACCAGATGCGAGTTCGTGAGCATCATAGACCTTATCGGGGTCATTGATATTCATAGACTTCAAGCGATCGAGGTTGGCTTGTTTACTTTCTCCAATCAGACCTGTTTTTACTATTTCTGGATCGTAGATCAGTTGGCCTTGGAAGTGTCCACCCAAAGCCCGCATTGCAGCTGCGGAAATTACACCTTCAGGAGCAGCACCGATACCCATCAGTCCGTGGATATTGGTTCCAGCAAAACCGCAGGATATTGCTGCACCCACATCACCATCAGAAATCAGTTGCACTCTCGCTCCAGCCTCACGGATTTCTTTAATTAAATCATTGTGGCGATCGCGCTTCATGACCACGATTACAAGTTCTTCAATAGAGCGCTCTAAACACTCAGCGAGAATCTTGAGGTTTTCCGTTGCTGACTTGTTGATGTCTACCTTTCCCTTCGCTGCGGGGGGTGCTGCTAATTTCTTCATGTAAAAGTCAGGAGCAGCAAATAATCCACCCTTTTCAGAAATTGCCAACACAGCCATTGAACCCGGTTGTCCGTATGCTACCAAGTTCGTACCTTCACAGGGGTCAACAGCGATGTCAATTTCAATAAGTTCATCAGGGTTACAGAGAGCTTCGGCATTTGGTTGGGTACAGATACCTACTTCTTCTCCAATGTAAAGCATAGGCGCATCATCGCGTTCGCCTTCCCCAATTACAATGCGACCACGCATGTAGATTTTATTCATCCGTTCCCGCATGGCTTCCACTGCTACTTGGTCAGCAGTGTTCTTTTCACCTTTGCCCATCCACTTGGCGGATGCGATCGCTGCTTGCTCTACTACCTCAATAATCTCTAACCCAAGTGTATTTTCCACAGAGTCTGCCCTCTCAACTGCTTGAATTTGCGTTACTTTATCTGGCTATTTCAGTCTTTAAGTCTACCAAAGGGCGGTTACCAAATTTCCATTACAAATGTTAACGAAGTCTCAACTTCCAAATTATTGACACTAGTGTCAATAATTTTTAGAGATCCTCACCTTCATTTTAGCCTTGTACTTATGAGTATTAATACTTCAAATCCTTGTTGTAGTGTTAATCTGTGTTGATCGTAAGTCAAAGGGTTTGAGATCCCTCTGTTACAAAGTCTATACGTAGTCCCAGTTTCAGTCGGGTGAAGAGTCCCTTTGTGAAAATGTCTTGAATTTTGAATTTTGAATTGTTAACTATGGTTTTAAATATTTAGAAATATAACGGTGTAACTTGGGATAATTCATATCAACCCATAAAAGCATCAAGAGGTGAATCGTGTTTATCGACTACATCACACTCATGTTAATCAACATGGTAGCTGGCTTATTTATACTGGCTGACTATGTATATCGTGGGATAGATAGCTCACATCAGAAACAGTGGATTCCAGGATTTGGGATTACAGGTGCGATCGCCTTAACAACAGGTTTACACATGAGCTTCACCTGGCCAGTTGTTGGTAGCTTTAACATTGCCTTCGGTGAAACAAGTGTTTTATTTGGCATTTTGTTTGTTGCAGCGGCGATTGCCCTGTCTGTAGGTTGGGATTTATTCACAATCGCAGTTTACGGTTTTTTTGCTGGTTTAGTGGCGATCGTGATTGGTATCCGCATCATCAACTTGAATATGACAAAACAACCGTTTGTGTCAGGAATCGGTTTTATCTTAACAGGATTAGGTGGTATATTTGCTGCCCCGACTCTCTATTGGAAAACCAACCGAACTTGGCGGCTAATTGGTGTTGCCGTTTTAATAGTAGCCGCTTTAATTTGGGCATTGACTGGATATTTGGCTTACTGGAATCATTTAGAAAGTTTCCAAAAGTGGGTTCCAGCACCAATGCGGTAAGTAATGCCAGCAATGATCTAGGCTAGAAACATAGTTAAAACCTTGCTTAAAAAATATGCTGGACTTTCTTAATCCTCTTTTGAATCGCCATCCAGACCGAGTTAAAGCCAACGTCGAAATTTACACATGGCAAACTTGTCCTTTCTGCATTCGTGCCAAGATGTTGCTGTGGTGGAAAGGTGTCAACTTTACCGAATATAAAATCGACGGCGACGAAGCAGCCAGAGCAAAAATGGCAGAACGCGCTAACGGACGCCGCACCGTACCACAAATTTTTATCAATAATCAACACATTGGTGGTTGCGACGATCTTTATCAGCTAGATACACAAAATCAACTCGATACTCTGTTAGCCCAAGCTGCTATTTAAGCTAATGGGCTGATACCAATTCATTAAAAGTTTGAAACAGATCCAAATCTAGAAACCCTTGTTTTACAAGGATTTCTTAATTTTGAATTTTGAATTGGTATGAGATGGGTCATGGGGAGGCAAAAGGGAGATTAACTCTAAACTCCTAACTCTTAACTTCTAACTTCAGCACTCCCAACGCCCCATGCCCAAATCTGTTAGATTGTAAAAATTTAAAATTTTTATATGACTCAGAGGATGCTTAATAAATATGGAGATTATCTTATACATCAACAATGGATGAGTCGTGCTCTAGAGTTAGCACAAGCAGCAGGTGAAGCAGGTGAAATTCCCGTAGGTGCTGTTATCATCAATTCAACTGGTAACTTAGTTGCGGAGGGAGAGAACAGAAAAGAGCGCGACAAAGACCCCACGGCTCATGCGGAAATTATTGCTCTCAAAAGAGCCGCCACAACTTTACAAAATTGGCATTTGAATGAGTGTACTCTGTACGTAACTCTGGAGCCTTGCCCAATGTGTGCAGGTGCGATCGTCCAAGCGCGTCTAGGACTACTTGTATATGGGGTGGACGATACAAAAACTGGCGCAATTCGTACAGTTATTAACATACCCGATAGTCGTGCTTCTAATCACCACTTGCAGGTAATCGGAGGCATTCTAGAATCAGCTTGTCGTCAACAATTACAGGCTTGGTTTACAACTAAGCGACCTAAGAGAAAATAACAGACAGAGGTAAAACTGTCCATCTAACACGACACAAGTCACGCAAGAGAATCTACGGTGTAACTAATCAGGCTTTTCGTTAAATTTTATCCGTCAATCAGCTGTCTCCATCATGATGGAATTTTACTCTTTATTCGATACTTTCCAGCACACACCAGCAAATACTCAAGCGGATGGTACAACCTCAAGGGTTTCTCCTTGGTTAAGCCCTCTAGCGTATCTATTCGGTCGTCACTGCCTATTACCATTCTTCTTTGGGCGAATTAGAATAACCGGACAAAAAAATATCCCCACAACTGGGCCTGTTATCTTTGCTCCTACCCATAGGGCACGTTGGGATGGATTGCTAGTACCCTACGCTGTTGCTGATTGTATGACAGCAAAAGACCTGCGGTTCATGGTCACTATCGATGAATGCCAAGGATTGCAAGGCTGGTTTGTTCGGCGTTTGGGCGGTTTTCCTGTAAATACTCGACAGCCGTCAATTCGCAGTCTGCGACATGGAGTTGAGCTGCTTAAACAGCGAAAAGCCGTGGTGATTTTTCCAGAAGGTAACATATACCGTCATGCTCAAGCCCCTTTGAAGCCGGGAATTGCACGTCTGGCTTTGAGTGCTGAATCTAGTGATGCCGCGCTGGGAGTGAAAATTATACCTATAAGCATTAATTACGGCCAACCATACCCTTATTGGGGTACAGACGTGACAATTCACATTGGCTGTCCAATGAGAGTAAAGGATTACATACGTGGCTCCATAAAACAAGATGCTAAAAGTCTCACAGCTGATTTAGCAAAGGCACTCCAACAATTAAGTCATCAAGAAACAGAAATTAGCAATCACACATTTGCAGAAATTACTAATTCTTGATCCTGTCAAGGGTCTTAAGACAGGTAATCACGGAAAAATCTCAGGACTAAGCAATTAGCCCTTTCCAAATTTGGCGCTAATTACTAACTGCTACATCTAGCGTGCATCAACCACAAAAAAATTAGTAGCATTTTCCAAGCTTTTGAGAACGTATATCTATAGATTAGCCTCTATTGACAGAATATTCAGCCAATTTGGCAGTTTTTGAGCAAATAACTAATTATTGACTACAAAATACAGAATTGCTCAGTGATGGAGATTATACAGGGCTAATGGGAACTCTATTCAAGCAATTTTTAGTCTAAATCTGAGAAACTTAGTTATGTGGCTTGGCTTTGCTCAAGACCAAAACAGAGTTAAGATACCGAAAGTATCCATAACTTTTCTATATAGTTGTTGCACTAATTGACCCCATGAACACTGCTGCCGCTGTTACCTTGATGCACCGTGCTTTTTTATCAGTCTTAGCAGTCCTCAGCTTGCTATCACCTGTAAATGCTCAGGTACCACAGTTACCAGGCACTACAAGCCAACCACAACCCATTGATCCCAACGCTCCCAATAACCTCCGTCCGGTAACTCAAAATAACAGCCTTTTGAGCATTGAAGGGGGCGATCGCTTAATGAAAGATGCAGAACAAGCCGTTTCTGCTCAAAACTACACCTTAGCTGCCAAGAAACTCCAAGAAGCACGTCAGGTTTTTAATCAACTATCTAATTTTTATCAAGACTTAAACTCTAGTTTTTCAGGAATTGATAATAGAGTTTCCGATTCTCAACGTCAAAAGGCTTTATTAACAGCCCAAAAACGAGATGAAGCTACCTTTCAACTAGCATTGGTACATCGGGCACAAAATCAGCCAGAATTAGCGGTGCCATTGTTGGTTCAAATAATTAAGAGTCAAAACCCAACGCGGGATTTAGGTAAGAAAGCCTATAAACAGTTGTTTGAATTGGGTTTTGTTGATTCTCCCTACCCCAGAGAAAGTAGTGGTTCATCTTCCTCATCTCAAAAATAACTCAATTACAAACCTGACTGGAAAATGGGGTATGGGGCATGTGGCGTTGGTTATCAATTCTTATTCCTCACTCCCTCATCTCCGTCATTTTCCTCATTCCCTACCGGGCTAGTATAAAGCTAAGTTGGTAGGAATTGAAGCCATTGAGCAAGAATAATTCTAGCTTCTAAATTCTTATCTGTATACTGCATTAATCACAATATCTTTGATAGTCAAGTAAATAATTAATAAGGATAATAAAAATTGTTGAATCTGAAGAATTGGATCTAAACGCCAACCTTGAAAAAATAATATTCCACCGCATAATAACAAGACAATTGGCGTAAATATCACTTGGATAATGTAAAGACTTAAAGACCAACCTCTAAGTCTGGTTCCACGTTGGACTAGCCAAGCCAATGTTAAAAGAAAGTAGACAATTGACAAAAGCAAATAAATAATTCCAATTAAACCAACTAGATTTAATCCAAAGTTAACTTGAGCTAAAGTGAGCATTTATTTAGTAATCCTGGTTAATTACAAGCCAAAATATTAAACTTATTGCTAATGGAATAAAGGAAAAATAAAAAAACAAAAGGCACTCATCAATAAGTCTATCGTGTAGGCTGTTTGCCTATAATGGTAAGTTGGTGGTAGGTGATGTTTTCCTAACAGAATATAGAAACACAAAAGTTTTTTTGATAAGAATTGTTGGGTTAAGCGCCCGCGAAACCCAACCGAGAATTCTTGCCCATTTTCTCAGAACCTTTATCTTTTATAACCAGGAGGTATATTACGCTGCGTCAGGTTATCAACTTGGAGTTGTTGTCGTCCGTTGGTGATTATTCGCAACATTTCTTTAAGATCCTGCTCGATATTTTCTAGGACGCCATCGGCATATGCATCAGCACCATCTTCAATTTCTTGAGCGTGAGCGATCGCTGTTTGTCGCATTTGCTCTAACTCTTGCTGACAAGCATATCGCTTGCGCTCAATTTCAGTCAGGGTTTCCTGCATTATTGCCTCACACTCTTGTTGGGCTTGTCGCCGCATTTGTTCAGCTTCTTGTTTGGCCTGTTGAATAATATCGCTTTCAGCTAAAATTTGCGCTTTTTTTGCTTGGGCGGCTTCAACTATTTGCTGCCCATATTCTTCTGCTTCCAGGAGAATTTCCTCCTTTTGTTCCAGAATTGCTGCCGCTTCTTGAAAATGTGTTGGCAAAGCAAGCCGGATGTAGTCAAGCTGATCTAGCAGCTTTTCTTCATCGATGAGTGTGCGTCCTGTCAGGGGAATCCGGAGACTAGAGAGAACCATTTCCTCTAGGCGGTTGAGTTCCTCCTGAATATCTATGCTTCCCTCTCCGCCGACATACTCTTGAGGGGGGGGGTTACTTCCGTTGAGATTGGGTTCAACATTGGGGAGTTGTGATTGTAGCATTGGTATATATCTAGGGCAATGTGTGGGGGAACGAGATGATCGATAGAGCCACCAAACCTTGCAATCTCTTTTACCACACTACTACTTAAAAAACTATACTCATTTGAGGTTGCCAGAAAAACTGTTTCTATTTGGGTAGAAAGAGTTTTATTTGTGTGAGCCATTTGCAGTTCCACTTCAAAATCTGACACAGCCCGCAAGCCCCGCAGCAAAACTTGTGCATGTCGCATTTGAGCATAATTGACAGTCAGACCGTCAAAGCTGTCTACTTCTACATTAAGTAGATGTTGTGTAGAAAGACGGATCTGATCTAGCCGTTGCTGAACACTAAAAAGTGGCATTTTATTGGGGTTCCGCAATACAGCGACAATTACGCGTTCAAACAGCCGACTGCCGCGCTGGATGAGGTCTAGGTGTCCCAAGGTAATGGGGTCAAAGCTGCCAGGATAAATCGCAATCACAATGATATATCAAACTTAATTTAGGTGATTATATTGAAACTCTATTGTGTAACTTACTCAAATCTATCATCTTGCACTTTGAGGAAGAATGCTAAAGTCAATTGTTCCGGTGACACAAGTTATGCTCAACTAAGCGTTAGGAACTAGACTCCTAAATATGGATGCTGGATTTCTACCTATGTCTTCACAATGTTGTAGAGGATTCAAGGTTAGTCTGGTATTCCAGACGTAAGAAACTCCGTACTTAGCAAAGTGCGCGGGTAGTTAACGAACTCTTCTAGGTAATTTTTCATGGCACTGGATTTTTCCACCTTGCCCTTGGCGTTTCAATTTACTTCCCCAGGACCGATTCTGGTGAGAATAGGGCCATTGACTATCCGCTGGTATGGCTTGTTGATTGCCACAGCAGTGTTAATTGGCGTCGTCCTTTCCCAATATTTGGCAAAACGCCGTCATGTTAATCCGGAGTTGCTCAGCGATTTGTTCTTTTGGCTGCTAATCGGTGCAATTCCTGGGGCACGGCTGTATTACGTTTTGTTTGAATGGTCAAAATATGCCTCAACTCCAGAAAAAATCTTTGCTATCTGGGAAGGAGGTATTGCTATTCACGGAGCAATTATTGGTGGAGTTTTGGCAGCATTAATTTTTGCCAAACTCAAGCAGGTTTCTTTCTGGCAACTAGCGGATTTAGTAGCGCCTTCCCTGATTTTAGGGCAAGCGATCGGACGTTGGGGCAATTTTTTCAACTCGGAAGCTTTTGGCGATCCGACTGATTTACCTTGGAAGCTATATATTCCACCAGAACGTCGTCCCGTAGAGTATCTTAATTTTGATTACTTTCATCCCACCTTCCTCTACGAATCTCTGTGGGATTTAATGGTGTTTGCGCTGCTAATAACGTTGTTTTTCCGCTCTTTATCTGGCAAGCCACGCCTGAAAGTAGGCACGCTGTTTCTAGTTTACTGGCCAGCTTACAGCTTAGGACGCCTGTGGATTGAAGGATTTCGCACTGATAGCTTGATGTTGGGCCCTTTGCGGATGGCACAAGTAGTGAGTTGCCTAGGAATTCTATTGGGATTATTTGGGTTAGCTTGGCTTTACTTACTCAAACGCCCTTTGCCTGATGTGATTCCTAGTCCTAAGGGAAATGGCGAGATCAGGGGATGAGACACTGGCGACTAGGGAAGAGTTTTCCTAACCCGATGCCGTATGCCCAAAAATAAAAAATGCCCCAGAGTTTTCTCTAGGGCTTAACCAGGGTGCATCTACCATTACTCTCTACTAGGGAAAGAGGGTAAATCCGGAAAGATACTGAGAAAATAACAAAAAAATTTTTTGAGGGTTTGCTGTGTGTGCTTCTCAAGGTGAATATACAGAAAATTTGAGTGATAAAAGAACACTATATGCTATAGAACCATCAGTGTACATTGTCGGAGCAGGCCCCGGAGATCCCGATCTCTTAACGGTGAAGGCGCAGAAATTATTGGCTGTGGCTGATGTGATTTTATTTGCTGATTCTTTAGTGCCAGAACAAATTTTAGAAATTTGCCGAAAAGATGCCGAGATCATTAAAACTGCAAATCAAACTTTAGAAGAGATTATGGCGATTATGCTAGAAAAGGTGCGATCGCAACACAAATCTCTAGTCCGTCTCCATTCCGGCGATCCCAGTCTCTACAGCGCTATCCACGAGCAAATGCACTTGCTAGCAGAGGCAAACATTCCTTTTGAAGTCATACCCGGTATCAGCGCTTTTCAAGCTGCTGCTGCCAAACTGAAAACAGAATTGACTGTACCTGGTTTAGTGCAAACCATCATCCTAACACGTATCAGTGGACGTACAGAAGTCCCCGCTGCCGAAGAATTAACTTCTCTAGCAGCACATCAAGCGAGCCTTTGCTTATACTTGAGTGCGCGTCATATCGAAAATGCCCAAGCCAAGCTACTCGAACATTACCCAGCCGAAACCTCAGTCGCAATCTGCTTTCGCATTGGATGGCCGGATGAAAAAATTAGGGTTGTACCTCTCAATCAAATGGCAGACTGTACTCATCAAGAAAAACTAATTCGCACCACACTTTATATAATCAGTCCAGCACTGTCGTCAGCAACAGGGCGATCGCGTTTATATCATCCTGAACATAGTCATCTATTTCGTTCATCTAATTAATCAAGCTTGGGCATGGGCCATGCTTCATGCCCAATTCCCCGCTCTCTCTCATTCCCTCTGCGGTTCGATAAACTTAACAGTGTAATAAATTCAAAATTCCAATTCGTTACTATGCCATTAATTAAAGTCCAAACTTCTGCATCTGCTCCTCAAAAAGCTGAAATTGAGTCAATGCTTTTGAGTTTATCAGGTAAGTTATCAAAACATTTGGGAAAACCCGAATCATATGTGATGACGGCTTTTGAACCAGGAATCCCTATGACTTTTGCAGGTAATACAGACCCGGTTTGTTACATTGAAATTAAGAGTGTTGGTACGATGAAGCCAGACCAAACTAAAGCGATGAGTGAAGATTTTTGTCAGCAGATTAACCAAACGTTGGGTGTGGCTAAAAATCGAATTTATATAGAATTTGCAGATGCCAAAGGTGCAATGTGGGGCTGGAACGGCAGTACTTTTGGTTAAGACGAAATCCATCTGGCAGGTGTAGGATAGAGATTCAGCATCAACTCGTGATTTTTTATGTCTGCTACGCCTCTTGTATCTCAGGTTGACTCACACAACCCAGTCAAATCAGCATTACTTCCTCCCCTACTTGGTGCAACCGTCGCGGAGTTAACTGCTTGGGTGCAACAACAGGGACAACCTGCTTACAGAGGAAAGCAACTACATGAATGGATATATCACAAAGGAGTGCGATCGCTCTGTGATATTTCTGTCTTCCCTAAGCAATGGCGTGCAGAAGTAGCAGAAATTCCCATTGGACGCTCAACTTTACACTACCGATCTGTGGCACCCGATGGTACGGTGAAATATCTTTTACGATTAGCAGACGGGCAAATTATTGAAACTGTTGGTATCCCCACCTTGGGAGAAAGAGGAGACGGTCCAAAATCCCGTCTGACAGTTTGTGTTTCTACTCAGGTAGGTTGCCCAATGGCGTGTGATTTCTGCGCTACTGGTAAAGGGGGCTACAAGCGCAATTTAGCACGTCATGAAATCGTCGATCAGGTGTTGACTGTGCAAGAAGATTTTCAGCAAAGGGTTAGCAATGTCGTGTTTATGGGATTGGGTGAACCGTTGTTGAATACTGAAAATGTCCTAGCGGCTTTGAAATCTCTGAATCAAGATGTCGGTATAGGAGCACGATCGCTAACTGTTTCTACAGTTGGTATTCGCGATCGCATCCGTCAGTTAGCGCAACACCATTTGCAAATAACTCTCGCTGTTAGCCTCCATGCACCCAACCAAGCACTACGGGAAAAGCTCGTCCCCAGCGCCCGCGCTTACCCTCTAGAAGATTTGCTAACTGAATGTCGTGACTATGTGGAAATCACTGGACGCCGTGTAACTTTTGAATATATTCTCCTTGCTGGTGTCAATGATTTGCCAGAACACGCATTAGAACTGTCGAAACGTCTGCGGGGATTTCAAAATCATGTGAATTTGATCCCTTACAATCCTATCGAAGAAGTAGACTACAAACGTCCCAGCCGCGATCGTATTCAAGCATTTCTCAATGTCCTCAAGGAACAACAAATTGCTGTCAGCGTCCGTTACTCCCGTGGTTTGGAAGCTGATGCTGCTTGTGGACAACTCAGGGCCAGTAAATAAAGTTTATACCAAAAAAATGATTGCAATCGATGGATTCACTAAACCCAAATTCATCAACCCTATTCTCAATCCAAAATTTAAAATCGTTCGACTGAGCGGCTTGTGCTGAGCGGAGTCGTTGGCGCAGCCTCTCGTAGAGAAGCAAGCCGAAGTCTAAAATCCAAAATGGTATCACGAGTTATTAATTAACTTTGAGATCAATCATAAGTATCCAGTTGGATATGATATTAACTATTTGGAGATGTCCCCTGCTGGTATTGCATGGCTTTGGCATAATCGCCCAAGGCGTAGCAAGCAACTCTTAGGCTGGCAAGAGCTTGTTCTTCACTGCGCCGATCTTTGAGTGTTCTAGCTAAAACTAAACGTTCTTCATAATATGTAATTGCTTTGTGATGATCCCCCAAAGCTTCACAAGCAACTCCCAAACTCCCTAGAGACTGTTCCTCGCTACGCTTGTCTTGAATTTCTTTGGCTAATTGTAAGCGTTCCTCATAATACTTAATGGCTTTGGTATAATCACTTAAGGCATAACAAGCATTACCTAAATTCTTTAGCACTTGAGAAGCACTGCGAACATTTTTTAAGGAGCGTGCCAATATTACACATTGCTCATAGTAGGCGATCGCTTTTGGATAATTGTCTAAAGCATACCAAGCATTACCCAAATTTTTGAGTACCTGTTCTTCACCCCAATTATCTTTGAGTTCGCGCACAATTTCTAGGCTTTGCTGCTGATACTCAATAGCTTGTGTAAAGTTACCTAAAGCTTTATATACCAATCCCAAATTATTTAGTGCTGCTACTTGACTGCGTTTGTCTTGCAGCTGCTGGGTTATTTTTAAACACTTTTCTAGATATTCAATTGCCTTGTTATGGTCGTTTAGGTGGCGGTACGCATTGCCCAAATGCGAAAGTGCTTGCATCTGCAATGGTAAATCTGAAGCCTCCTCGCTTAAAGACATACACTGTTGAGAGTAAGAGATAGCACTCTTGTAATCTCCTGCGGTGTAAGTTACCAATCCTAAAAAAGAAAGTACCTGCGCCTGTTTTTGTAAATCCTTAGCTGCTTGAAAGAGTACCAAGGATTGTTGTAACGACTTCATGGCTGCTATTAATTCACCAGCTTGCTGTTGTTGAATACCTTGTCGTAGCAGTTGAGATGCCTCGGGTAAATGTTCGTCAATTTCCTGTGGTAGTGGTATTTCTGCTTGTGAACCAGAGTCAAATTCATGGGTAATTGTATTGCGCTTCACTGATTTTAGGTTTGTTATGGGTAATTTCAGGGGGACTGTATTTTTCGATCTATGATTCCATCCGTCTTTAAACATCAACCCCTTCCTGTCTAGTCTGGCGGTAAGCCTAGTGTTCCCAAAACCAGAATGTATCTTTCATGAAGCTGGGTTACCACAGCGTGTATACCAAATACGTTTGATATGGCTGGCATTGAATAGCCTTATTAACGATAGCAGCGGTAAGAATTAATTTATGAAGCGATCGCCGCTTGACTTTCCACTGATGAACAAAGATAAATATACTTATCACTCACTTAGCTGACAAGCAATTTTCAAACTTAAATAGCCTAAACTAACAGACTGGAGTTCGGCAACAAGCTTTTTGATATTTATGCACTTTTTAATTAATAATCTTTACCTATTTAGTGGGATTTTTGTATTCCAAACTTGTTCAAATTCTCCCTTTGTAATTTCAAAGTCGCGTATATCATCTTCACCTATTCGTTGATCGGATAACATTCCGTAATCATCAGTAAAATGGCTACTATCATAAAATAAGACGTTGCCATTTTCATAAACTTCTATTTGTCTGACTACATGCAAATTATTACCAATTTCCATAAAGTAGGTGCTAGTACCCCAAGTGTCAAAGTCACCTCCAAGGGATTCATCCCAGAACCATTTGCAATATTTTTTTGCTTTTACTAAACGAGACATAATTAGTTTACTCCTTTGAGGAATTTCTGCTTTCAAGCTACTCTAGCAAAACGGAGCCTTTGCCAAGTTTAGGCAAGTATATCTTTCAAACTCAAAAATGAAAATTTTTTTGCTAGATAATCTAGTGCTAGAACTTTTAGCGGATAAATTTGAGTTTCTAGCTCTTAATAGCTCATCCGTCAATTTATACTTCTGTTTTAAGAGCCTGTTGCTGGGGCAAGCATTCATCGCAATAATATTATTGTACTCTACTATTATCAATATCTGTGCTGTAGGCATGGGAGAGGATCTCTCGCACCTCCATTAAAATTTTGCCTAGCATGTTTTTACCACTACCATCAGCACCACAGCCCCAGTAAAAATCGATGGGCGAATTTTCAACAATTTCTTCATCGCCTGTGGAAAGTAAGATATCCCTGATATCTGTATGAGTTTGAAATTTACGTAGCACTGCTTGGCGCATAATGTCGTCTTTAACTTGTTCCCAGTCTTGACGTAAAGAACGGGTTCTTTCACGCCCCATCCTTGCAGCATCTTTAGGCATTTTAACCAAGCGGATTTGTTCTGCATGGGGTGTACCGAAAAACTTTTGTGCTTGAAAGTAGTGTTCGCTAGTCGGCCAATACAATTCATCTAACTTGAAGCCGTGGGCGGAAAAGTTAGAGAAACAACCATATTGTTCACGAGTACTGTAAAAGTAGATTGTCATAGAAGTTAGTAATATTTAAGTCTGAATAAATAGTAATAGTTATCACCATTATATTGCTAAATGATGATATAATTATACAGCATACTAAGAAATTATTTATTAAAAATTAACATTTTTGCATTTTTTAATTAGTTTTATAAAACAGAAGATTGATTTTCTGATGCTTCAATAAATGCTTCAAACTCACGATTAGGTGACCATTGAATAGCACCATCTCGTCCTGTGAAAAATAATTTAGTTTGACTTTGATTCAGTTCAGATAAAGTTTTTTCATCAAAGTTTGCAGCAGAAGCGATCGCCACTTTTGGTTGCAGAGCAAGAACTAAATTTTTCAAAGACTGAGGGGCACACCACAACACTTGTGGGCGAGGTAAACTCCCATTTTTAACTAATTGTTGTACCTCTTGAGACTTTATATTACCTACTAATAACCAGTTTTGATCTAAAATTTGCAATTGTAAAATAGGTAATTCCTCATTAATTAATTGTGCAACTATCGAACCAGTTTGCACAGCTTGACCCACTGCTAAAGGTTGGTAAGATCCTTGATGCTTTTGTAGTTGCTCTTGAATTGCCTGAATTGCAATAGAATTTTCTGGTTTTGGGGAATATTCGTAAAAGTTTTTGATTGGTAAACGTTGGATTAATTCTAACCAAGAATTACTTTCATTGCCTTGAAAATCGGTGGCGATCGCCCAATTAATTTGATTGACACCCTGCTGTTGTAAAAATGGTAGAACAGTGAAGCGTCCTGTACCTTCATCACCACTATTAATCAAAGTTACTGTTCCTTTGTCTTGAACAACTATAATTGGTTCCGTACCAGACTCTAAAATAGTTATCCTAAATAATGTATTCGCAGAATGCCAAAGCGGGATGATTACTAAACTAACCGCAATTACACCAGCAAACCACCACCGCCGCTGCCACCAAGCTACTAGCCAAACTAAGATAATTAGTCCATAAATTGCTAGCAATTGCCAACTAGATATGCTACCAACAGCAACAGAGTTTCCAGGTAAATTGCTAAAAAACTCTACGAGTTTAATTAGCCAATCTGTGGGGTAATGTAACAACCCAGCCGAAAAGCTTCCTGCCTCAGTCCAAATTAATGCTGCTATAGCACTGATGATGCCACCTATACTAATAATGGAAATTAATGGGGTACTAAGAACATTCAGCAATAAACTGTAAGTTGGTACAACTCCAAAGACAAAAAGTTGCACAGGTAAAGTCCAAATAGTAGCAGCTAAGGGAACAGCAATCAAAGAAGCGATCGCAGGTGGTAACCAACCTAAACGGTCAATAATTGGCGGTACTGTTACAACTAATCCGAGTGTTGCCAAAAAACTCAGTTGAAAACCTAAATCCCATATCCATAGCGGATTAAATAGTAATAAGAGTGTTGCTGCTAATAACAGCGAACCTAACTGTTTTACCTTTCTTTTTAATAACAGACCAATTAATGCTGCAAAACCCATAATTACAGCTCTGAGAACCGCAGGTTGAAAACCTGTTAAACTTAAGAAAATGATTAAAGCCAAAAACCCAAGCGTAAATTGCATTCCTTTTTTTGTACGCTTTGTTAACTGTAATATCACACTCAAAATCAACGAAGTTTGAAATCCAGAAGCCGCTAAAGCATGAGCTAATCCGGCTTGTACGAACAAATCGCGGATACCGTAGGGTAAATCCACAGCTTTGCTACCTAAAACCATTGCACTGACAAGAGAACCTTCTGGAATACCTAAACTACGAACTTGCGATCGGACAATTCGCTCCCGAATTTGCCACCAGCCCCATTTACGTTCTTGTTCCAAAATATTGATTTGTCGCCCAATCAAACCAGCAAATGTTCCTTCTTGCTTGAGAAACTTTTGAAAGTCGAAACTACCAGGATTGGAAGCCGCCTTTGGTTTGTATAAAATCCCAGTCACAGCGATTTGTTGACTAGGGTATAACCCAGTAGCTTGAAGAATGGGGACTGTTACATATAGTTTGCCTGTCACTCCTTTTGGGACACCTGCTGAGCCTTTCTCATTTTTGACCTCATCTATTTGAGTCGCTTCGAGCCAAAATTGTCCCCGCTGACTGCGAGTTAAGCGGGGATTACTCGCCACTTCGCCCCGAACAATCACGAGTTGTTCTTGATTATTAGTATTTCCAGGCGGAACGAACTGACTGATATCTTTTGCACCTGGTTGCGGTACTCGCCATTGAAAATAAAAAGTTGCCAACAATCCCACCAAGCCAGCAGCTAGCCATATTCGAGCATGGGGAATAGTTTGCCAGGTGTTAAGCACTGTCTTGGTTTTGCCTCCAGGCTTGTCTGGTTTCTGAGCAAGTTTCCGTGAGATGACATAGCGTCTTCTAAAAAAAATTGCTCCCACTATCCCCAAAATCAAAATCCACGCACCACCCCAAGGAATTGCTGTAAACAACAACCCGATAATGTAGCCAAGACAAATAATTACGCCACTAGTTTGAATCATAAAGTTTTTTGTAAAAGCACCTAGCAAACAGAAATTTACTGCTAATTATCAAAAATATGGCAACGTATCAATTTCCGCGTTTCTGCGTCATCATCTCTAGCTGTCTTTGAGAGAACTACTACTAAGAGCAGTAAAGAAAAATCTTCATGCTTCTGGTGAAGTATAGTTCATTGGGTTTATACAAACAAAGCCCGCTTCAGCAGGCTTCAAAATTTCAAAGTCTTTCTCTGGCTATCTACGGCTTTGTGTAAGGCAAACAAATATTTTTAGCAAGAGACTCTATGAACACAGTTCAGAACGAAGGAATGAAAATATCTCTTTCCCAGTTCCCAGTTCCTAGCGATACACTGCGCTGGTCGTTCGCTTTTAGCGTCTCGTAGAGAAGAGAAGTGTGCCCAGTCCCTATTTTCAAGGCAGGTCTAATTTTTAGCTTAGTTAAAGCACGGACTTTAATCTTGATTATCTTAAGCTCTTGAGATAATCATGCTTTACCACAAAATAATCAGAAACTTCTCTGGAAGTCAGCAGTATCACTCGTGTTCCGAGCCGAATTGATTGTAATAAAGCATTCATACTGCAATAAGAATCGCTAGCCTTCCTATAAACACATCCAAGGCTCATACCAGGAATCCGAAAGTAGTCACCGATTTCTAGTTGTTCAAAAGTGGTCATAGTGTTCAAGTTAACAAACCTCACAAACAGAGAGCAGATAAGGTGGAAAAGCCTTATCTTTCTCATTTTCCTTTCTAGTGTTATAGCCTGCAAACACTACTAATCTGCTGTTTTCTTCAACAATGGAAAACCTAACTTTTCCCTTTGCTCAACATATAAATGAGCAACCTTACGTGCTAAATGACGAATCCTAGCAATGTAACGAGTTCTCTCCGTCACCGAAATTACACCTCTAGCATCCAGCAAATTGAACGTGTGGGAACACTTCATCACATAATCCAAGCTTGGCAAAACCAATCCTCGCTCTGTCAATTGCGTGGCTTCTTGCTCATACAAGTTAAACAGTGTCAGCAGTAACTCCGGATTCGACGCTTCAAAGTTATAGGTACTTTGTTCAATTTCATTTTGTAGAAAAACGTCTCCATAAGTAATGTTATCCGTCCACTGAATTTTTGTAATTGCTTCCACTTGCTGGAGATATATCGTCAAACGCTCTAACCCATATGTAATCTCAATTGACACAGGGCGGCAATCGATTCCACCACACTGTTGGAAGTAAGTAAATTGAGTAATTTCCATTCCATCTAACCAGACTTCCCACCCAGTCCCCCAAGCTCCTACTGTCGCATCTTCCCAGTTATCTTCCACAAACCGAACATCATGTTCTTCTGGACGAATACCTAAAGCCCTTAATGAATCAAGATAAATCTCCTGAATATTGTCTGGCGAAGGCTTAATGAGGACTTGGTACTGATAATAGTGTTGAAAGCGGTTTGGATTTTCGCCATAGCGTCCATCTGTCGGACGACGACACGGCTCAACATAGGCAACAGCCCACGGTTCCGGTCCCAATGCTCTTAAAAATGTTTGGGGATTTTTAGTACCTGCCCCCTTCTCGATATCGTAAGGCTGAGCGATCAAGCATCCGCGATCGGCCCAGAACTGATGCAACAAAGCTATTACCGACTGAAAATTCACGCTCTATCCTTCCTTAGTCAGCAGATTGCATAAACTATTGTTGCTTACAACCCTCCACTGTGGGCAGTTTCAGGGGGTTGAAAAAAAATTGCAAAAGTTTTTTGCAAAAAGAGTTGACACTCTTAATAGTGTTAGTT
>NZ_CAWUDO010000101.1:0-26497 GCF_963920935.1 Nostoc sp. CCY 9925
TCTGATTAACTCAGCCCTGCTGGGTCATTTTGCATAGCTTAGTCTAAACTCCAGTCAGAAGTCAGAATGCTTAAAGAATCATGAGAATATCAGTACCGCATTCCCAAATTGAACCTGGGAATGATAAAATCATTGCCTACTATAATAATTTGTATTTACAAACACTTTGAATATTTGTCTTTGTATGGTCAAATAAAAATGATTTAATATACAGCAGATTTAAACTTGGTGAGGTACAGAATTTGGGTTTACTAACTAGAGATCAAGCCTGTTTTGCTTCTGAATTCTGAATTCTAAATTCTGAATTCTGCTTTAATTATTGCAAAAGTGTAAATTTGACTCATATAGTTCGCAGATTCTAACCTTTACTCTTAAATTTTGCGACCTATCTAATAACTACATGATTATTTGACTATGAAAAAAACTTTCTCTGGGATAACAGCATTATTATCAAGTTGCACTTTGCTGCTGACCGGCTGTGGTGGTGACACTACCACTGTGACCAATTCTCCAAATAGTACTACCAATAACACTGCAACTAACACCGCAGCAAATACAGGTACATTATCAGGTGCGATTCCCATCGGTATTGCTGTTGCTCAAACTAGCAATGTGGCATTATTGGGTCAAGAACAAGTGGCTGGAGTCAAAATTGCTGAGAAGTATTTCAATGCTAAAGGTGGCGTTAACGGCACTCCAATTAAATTGGTGTTTCAAGATACTAGCGGTGATGAAGCCGGAGCAATTAACGCTGTTCAAACTTTAATTAATAAAGATAAAGTGATTGGGATTGTCGGCCCCACTTTATCACAGCAAGCCTTTAGTGCTGATCCAGTTGCCGAACGTGCGAAAGTACCAATTATTGGCCCATCAAATACTGCGAAAAATGTTCCTGAAATTGGGGATTATGTAGCTCGTGTTTCTGCACCAGTTTCCGTTGTCGCTCCTAATTCAGTGAAAGCTGCACTCAAGCAAAACCCCCAAATTAAAAAAGTTGCAGTTTTCTATGCTCAAAATGATGCATTTAGCAAGTCAGAAACGGAAATTTTCCAGCAGACAGTTAAGGATCAAGGACTGGAATTAATAACAGTTCAAAAGTTTCAAACTAGTGATACAGATTTTCAAAGCCAAGCTACAAATGCGATTAATATAAAACCAGATTTGGTTATTATTTCTGGCTTGGCTGCTGATGGTGGTAATTTGGTGCGACAATTACGAGAACTGGGTTATAAAGGTTTAATTGTTGGTGGTAATGGTCTAAATACATCGAATCTCTTGCCAGTTTGTAAAGCACTTTGTGATGGCGTATTGATTGCTCAAGCCTATAGTCCAGAACATCCAGGAGAAATTAACGCGGCATTTCGCAAAGCCTATACTGAGGAATATAAAAAAGAACCACCCCAATTTAGTGCCCAAGCTTTTGCAGCCGTGCAAGTTTATGTCGAAGCACTGCAAGCTTTAGATAAAAAGAGCAAAGTTAATAAATTACAATTACCAGAATTACGAACAGAATTAAATAAACAGATACTTAGTGGGACATATAATACACCCTTGGGGGCAATTGGCTTTACTCCGGTGGGTGAAGTTGTGCAAAAAGATTTCTATGTAGCCCAAATCAAAATGGAAAAAGACGGAAGTCAAGGTAAATTTACATTTTTGAAATAGTTGCTACATGAATATAAGTTTATTTTTGCAGCAATTATTAAACGGCTTATCCATTGGCAGTGTCTATGCAATTTTTGCCTTAGGATATACCTTGGTTTATTCGATTTTGGGCATTATTAATTTAGCTCATGGGGCAATTTTCACCTTGGGTGCATATTTCACTTATGCACTCATGGGTGGTAACTTTGGATTCAACGGCTTATTAGCTAATGCAGCCTTACCGATAAAATTACCATTTGCTATAGCCTTGATTTTAGGAAGTAGCTTGGCGGGATTAGTAGGGGTATTAATGGAACGAGTTGCTTTTCAACCTCTACGACGCCAAGGCTCCGATCCTTTGCTAACTGTTGTTTCCAGCTTGGGAGTAGCAGTGGTAATTGTGAATTTAATCCAGTATTTAGTAGGCGCGGAAAGTTACACTTACCCAGCAAATACTTATGGCAATTTACCACCTTCGATTAACTTTGGTACTGAAGACAAGGAAATTCCGATTCGCACCGTTCAGATAGTAATTTTTGCTGTATCAGTAGCGATTGTGGCAATTCTCAGCTATTTTATCAATCGGACGAAATATGGTAAGGCAATGCAGGCGATCGCTGAAGATCCAACCACTGCGAGTTTATTAGGAATAAATAGCGATCGCTTTATCATCTTAACATTCTTTATCAGCAGTTTCTTAGCAGGATTAGCAGGAACTTTAGTCGCTTCTAGTGTTAGTATTGCTGGGCCATATTTCGGCATTGCCTTTGGTTTGAGGGGTTTAGCAGTAATTGTCTTAGGTGGTTTAGGTAGTATTCCTGGCGCAGTTTTAGGAGGATTACTCATTGGATTAGTTGAAGCTTTTGTGCCGGCGGAATATTCCGGTTACAAAGACGCTGTAGCCTACGGAATATTATTTATCATGTTGTTAGTTAGACCCCAAGGTTTGCTAGGTCGTCGGTTTATTCAGAAAGTTTAAAGAGACGTAGCGATATGAAAACATACACCAAACAAAAATTAACTTTTGATGATTTTTTGGAACAGTGCCGAGAAGAAGGTTTATATGAACTGGTGGATGGAGAAATTGTAGAAGTACGTGCAACTAGAAATCATGATGATGTCGCTGATTTTATTTTATTTGCTTTCAATGATGAAATTAAACGTCTAAATCTGAATTACGTAGTAAAAAACACAGCAGTTTTGAAAACTATAACCGCCAATGGAATAGAGCAAGGGCGCAAGCCTGATGTCAGCGTGATAAATAAAGATGTATGGCGCTCAAATCGTTCTGCTTATTCTGCACTTGAAGAACCTATCCAGTTAGCTATCGAGGTAACATTAACTAATTGGGAGGATGACTACATTGATAAATTAGATGAATATCAACGCTTAGGGATTGCAGAATATTGGATTGTAGATTATTTAGCAATTGGTTCGAGGGAGTATTTAGGAAATCCCAAAGTGCCGACTGTCTTTGTTTTTTTACTAGATGCTGAGGGCCAATACCAACGCACACACTTTAGAGGTTCTGAACGAATCGTGTCACGAACTTTTCCAGAACTGGCGCTGACAGCAGAGCGAATATTAACAGCTTAAGAATTAATCAAAGCGATAGCTTAATCAAAATATTTTCCAATGGCTGAATTTTTTTCTACTTATGAATCACCAATAGTCTACATGGTATTGGAGGCTTTATTAGGATTATCGCTTTATTTACCACTGATGGCTGGACAATTGTCCTTAGCTAGTCCTGGATTTTATGCTTTAGGTGGATATATTGCAGCGATTTTATCTACAAAAGTTTTCCCATTTAGTAATAATTTATTTCCAATTCCATTTCTTTTATTGGAAATGTTAATTGCTGGTTTAGTTTCTGGTATATTAGCTATATTAGTGGGAATTCCGGCATTGCGATTGCGGGGAATTTATTTAGCGATCGCCACTATTGCTTTTGTAGAAGTACTGCGAGTTGTATCCTTAAATTTAGATATTACAGGCGGTGCTGTAGGGATTTTTGGTATTCCTCAACCATTCCAAAGCCAACTTGAATATTTGTGGATTGCTCTGCCATTACTATTAATTAGTATGGTGTTATTTTACCGTTTAGAACGCATTCGCACAGGTAGGGCATTCATCGCCATTCGCGAAGATGAATTAGCTGCTAGTGCAATGGGAATTGACCCTACTTACTACAAAGTTTTAGCCTTTACTCTCGGAGCGATGCTTGCCGGGACTGTCGGTGTAATTAGCGCTCATTTTCTCAATACCTGGAATGCTCGACAAGGTACTTTTGATGCCAGCATTACCTATTTAACGATTGTGTTGATTGGTGGTTCTAGAACTTTTTTAGGTTCGGTAGTAGGTGCGATCGTCTTGAAAGTTTTATTAGAAATTATTTTGCGAAGAATAGCTGATATAGCGGGTTTACCCAACTGGTTAGCCCAATTTTTACGTGACGGGAGATTAATTCTTTATGGTTGTTTAATAGTTTTAGGAACTATATTTTTTCCCCAAGGATTTGTAACTCCAGATATCTTGAAAAAGTGTAAAAAGCAATTATTAAAGTTAATTTTCAACACTTCAAAACAGACAAGTTAATATTATGAACACTAAATATGATTATGTTGTAATTGGTGCAGGCTCGGCGGGTTGTGTCGTTGCTAACCGATTGACGGAAGATGCCCAAACGACTGTATTGTTGCTGGAAGCAGGCAATCCGCCTAGCTTACCGGAACACGAAATTCCTCTAGCTTGGCCAAAACTTTGGGGTACAGAGGCGGACTGGGCATATTCTACAGAAGAAGAACCGTATATTAATAACCGTAAAATCTATTGTCCGCGCGGGAAAGTCTTGGGTGGCAGCAGTGCGATCAACGCCATGATCTATATTCGAGGCAGTCGGTATGATTACGATCGCTGGGAAAAGTTAGGCAATGTTGGTTGGAGTTATGAAGATGTGTTGCCCTATTTCAAAAAATCTGAAAATCAGCAGCGAGGAACATCTGAATTTCACGGCGTTGATGGATTTCTGAGTGTGACAGATCCCATAGCGAAGAGCGTCGCCTCACAAAAATTTCTGGAAGCCGCTGTTGGACTTGGTTATGGAGAAAATCCTGATTTCAATGGCGCACAACAGCACGGAGGCGGATTTTATCAGTTGACAATTAAAGATGGTAAGCGCCATAGTACAGCGACGGCGTTTCTACTACCGATTTTGGAGCGTCCCAACTTAACCGTTACCACTGGTGCATTAGTTACTAAGTTATTGTTTGAGGGAACGCAGACTGTAGGGGCGGAATACATCCATCAGGGAACGATACACCAAGTTTGCGTAGAAAAGGAAGTGATTCTAAGTGCTGGTGCGATCGATTCGCCCAAGCTGTTGATGCTCTCTGGGATTGGCAATGCAGAACATTTACAGGCTTTGGATATTCCTGTAGTCGTTGATTTACCAGGTGTTGGTCAGAACCTCCAAGATCACCTGCTAGTCGGCGTAGCACACGAAGCAACTCAGGATTTGCAACCCGATTTAACCAGCAATCTTGCAGAGGTTGGATTGTTCTTGCATACTGAAGGTCGTTTAGATGCTCCACCAGATTTACAGTTTTTCTCTGCCCCTGTTTTGTGGACACATCCTGCTTATGCGCGTTCTGTGCCGGGATTCACAGGTGCAGTCTGTGTGACTAATCCCGAAAGTCGTGGTAGTGTCAGCCTGGGTTCTGCTTCCCCCAAAGACGCACCTATCATTCGCATGAACTATCTCCAAAGTGAATCCGATTTACAAAAGCTCCTGGCAGGAATCAAAATTATTCGGCAGATATTCCACTCAAGTGTATTTGATGAGTTGCGAGGAGAAGAAGTAGCCCCCGGTGCTGCTCATAAGAGTGATGAAACACTCCTAGCTTACATCAGAGAAACCTGCGACAGTGTATACCACCCAGTCGGCACTTGTAAAATGGGAACTGACGCGGATTCAGTAGTAAACCCCGAACTACGGGTGCATGGTGTTGCAGGCTTGCGTGTAGTAGATGCGTCAATTATGCCAACCCTTATTACGGGAAACACAAATGCAACCACAATTATGATTGGTGAAAAAGCAGCCGATTTGATTAAAGCCGCAGCGCAATGACAAACAACATTATTTTAGAAGCCAAATCACTGACTCGCCGCTTTGGGGGTTTAGTGGCGGTGAATAATGTATCTTTTACAGTCAATCAACATGAGATTTTTGGACTGATTGGCCCTAATGGTGCTGGGAAAACAACACTGTTTAATTTGATTACAGCTTTTATTCCCCTTTCTAGTGGAGAATTACGCTATCAAGGTGCTAATATTTCCCGACTACGACCCCATCAAATTGCAGGTTTAGGTATTGCTCGGACTTTTCAAAATATTCGCTTATTTGGTGAATTATCAGCGTTAGAAAATGTAGTCATTGCCCGACATTTGGATAATAAAAGTAATGTATTAACAGGAGTTTTGGGATTACCACAAGCGCGTCGGCAAGAGAAAAAAAGCAGGCGAAAAGCTTTACAATTATTAGAGATGGTGGGCTTGAGCGATCGCGCTGATGAAAAAGCGAAAAACTTCGCCTATGGTGACCAGCGTCGTTTAGAAATTGCCCGTGCTTTAGCACTAGAACCGCAAATTTTACTTCTCGATGAACCGGCTGCGGGAATGAACCCTAATGAAAAGCAGCAACTAAGTGAATTTATCCGCAGTCTGCGAGAACAGTTTAATTTAACAATTGTACTGATTGAACATCATGTACCTTTGGTGATGGGTTTGTGCGATCGCATTGCTGTTTTAGATTTTGGACAATTGATTGCTTTGGGCGAACCAGCTGTAGTTAGAAATGACCCGGCTGTAATTGAAGCTTATTTGGGTAATGAGTAACCGGGAAATTTAAGCAGACAAAGCTGTGATAAATTCTTCTAAAGAATTAACAGCGATCGCACTATCCATTAAAGTTTCTAATTGCTCCACACTTTCGCCCTCAAGTCTTGCTTCTAGTTCTTGAGGAATTTTGCCAAAGCGTCGTCGCAATACTCGGATTAACTGCCGTACGTAGTACACCCTGCTTGATACCTCTTTGCTCAATTTCTTGATAAGCTAATACGCATTTAACTTGCATATTGTTGATTTTGGAGAAAAAGCGTCAATCCTTCTCCCCTGCCCCTCTGCTCACAATATTTGTAATGCGCGTTGGACTACTGATGCTTCTCCCCCTCCTCGCAGGATGGGCACAAATGGCAACAATGATGCAATATCTACGATGGGCTACGCCTACGTACTATTTGAAGAAACCTACAATTGATGTATGTTAGGTTTTAAATCAAGATATTTATGGATATAAACTGCCGATGAACGTCGATATTACACCAAATTATACAATTTTAGAAATTCAAGAACTTGATGTAAATTATGGCGGTATTCAAGCTCTGAAGAAAATTAATTTAATTATTAAAAAAGGTGAGGTAGTTAGTTTAATTGGTGCTAATGGTGCTGGGAAAACTACTACACTTAGGGCGATATCTAAAATAGTTAATCCTAAAAGTGGCGCAATTATCTATGATGGACGAAATATTACGCGCCGCCAAGCTCATGAGGTTGTACAACTTGGTATTGCTCATTGTCCAGAAGGACGGAGAGTATTAGCGCGGCAAACAGTATTTGATAATTTACTTTTGGGTGCTTATATTCGCTCCAATCAAGCAGAAATTAAAGTAGATATTGGGCGTCAGTTTGAACTATTTCCAAGATTGTCACAAAGACGCAATCAGTTAGCAGGAACATTGAGTGGTGGTGAACAACAAATGTTAGCGATCGCTCGTGCTTTAATGAGTAAACCAAAGCTATTACTTTTAGATGAACCTAGCTTAGGTTTAGCCCCGGCGATCGTCCGGGAAATTTTCTCGATTATTGAAAATCTGCGGGCTACCGGTGTGACTATTTTGTTAGTTGAACAAAATGCCAATCTTGCTTTACAAATTGCAGATAGAGGTTATGTTCTAGAAGCTGGTTCTATCACTTTAACAGGTGCAGCATCAGAATTAATTAGTGATGAACGGGTGAAAAAAGCTTATTTAGGGTAATTAATTAAATTAAAACTTGGGAGGTACAAGCAAATGGTAAAATCACCAACTAAACGCCTAACATTAGAAGAATTTTTAAAGCTACCGGAAACAAAACCGGCTAGTGAATACATCAACGATCAAATTATTCAAAAACCTATGCCTCAAGGAAAACATAGCAAATTACAAGGTAAGTTACTTACAGGTATCAATGAAGTACTTGAGAGTCCAAAAATTGCCCTTGCATTTCCAGAATTGCGGTGTACTTTTGGTGGACGTTCAATTGTGCCAGATGTAGCTGTATTTGCTTGGGAACGAATTCCCCTAGACGAACGCGGGGATGTGGCAAATGTCTTTAAAACGTATCCAGACTGGACAATTGAAATTCTCTCACCAGACCAAAGCCAAACTAAAGTAACTGGAAATATTTTGCACTGTTTAAAGTATGGTAGCAAATTAGGTTGGTTAATCGATCCAGATGAGCGTTGTGTTTTAGTCTATCCACCAAATCAGCAACCGGAACTTTTACAAGAAGAACAACAAGTATTACCAGTTCCCGATTTAGTCAGCGGTCTTCAAATAACTGTAGGACAATTATTTGGTTGGTTGAAGTTGTAGATAATTATATAGTTGCAAATTAATAACATTGAGATTCGATTATCGAATTATCCTTTACACTTGGGTCTAATTGAAATTTATAACCTATATCCGACTTTTCATCTTTCACAACTTTGATGATAAATGCTAAGGGTTCATTTCGTTTACCTAATGTGAAGCTAACTTTCCCCGTTGCACCACATAAATTATTCGTATTTTTTACTTGCTTTTGTAATTGCTGTCGAAGTTCTTGTATGTTCAATTCTTGAGGTATTTTCTTTAACCCTTCGATAATCACCTTAGTAGCATCATAAGCTACGGCACTTCGCCAATTTACTTCTAATTTCCACTGTAATTGTGCATTTTTCACAAAACTTTCGACAACTGGGTTTTTAGGAAAAGCATCTGGATGCCACGGTGTAACGATGACCATATTTTCTGCATAGTTTTTTCCTTCCCTTAATGTTTTTTCTGTATATAAACTAGAGCTACTCAACAAGGTTAGTTTACCTTGATTGGCTTTAACTAAATTAATAAATGAGTCAATATTCTTGATAGATGCTGCTAATAGTAAAGTATTTGCATGAGTTTGACTAGATTGTTGAGCTTCTAAAAGTGCTTTTTCGGCTTTAAAACCTGGTTGACTGACATCACATTTATCATAACTAACAAGACTTGGCGGAAACGATTCTTTAAAAAAATCACTAACTTGTTCTTGGCGATCGTAGCAAATCAATAATTTATGTTTTGATTGAGTATTTAAGAAATAATATTTTAATTTTTCCCCTAAAAGATTAACGTTTGGTACAATTTTGAAAATATAATTATAATTATTCAGATTTAGTGTGTAGCTAGTAGGTGTGATCATCACTAACCCATCTTTTTCGTATTTTTCAGCGACTACCTGAGAAACACTACTAGCGTTATGTCCAACCATAGCTACAACTTTGTCATTTTTAATAGCTTCATCTGCTACTTTTTTGGCAAGCTGAGGGTCATTTTTATCATCAGCAATTCCCACCTGTAACCATTTCCCATTAATTCCGCCTTGATTATTAACTTCATTTTGAGCTTGAGCTATACCACGCAGAATTTCCTGTGCGATGTCTGATTCTTTTTCGTGACTAATGGGAACGCTAACAGCAATTTGAATATACTGATGTTGTAGTTTTGCAACTTCAGCATTATTTTGATAAATTAAAGTTTCTGGCTCGGGAAATTCCTGAAATGCCCGATTAAAGTTTTCGGCAGCATGAAAATAATCACCTTTTCTAAAATCTTCTATACCTTTGCCTTTATAATTCTGAAACTTTTTTCTATTGTTCTTATTTTTAATTTTACTGTCTGTATGTATTAAATATTTTTCCCCAAAACTAATGATTTGCTCTGGACAATCAAATTTTTCAAATTGACAAAAATATTTTTGGCTAAATTTACTAAGGTTAATAGAAACTTGGAGAAATATAGAAACTGTTAATATTAAAGATATGATTAAAGAAATCCATTCATATCTATCTAATTGCCTGTATAACATTTCTGATAAATCTCCCAATAAAACGTAGTGATCTAGATAAAGGGTAGTATGTAAGGGAAAACAGCGATATTAAAAATATTGATACAAGTGATGGCATAAGTGCAAAAAGTAAAAGAGCTAGTCCATACTTAAAAATAAAAACAAAAATTATACTAGTTATTAATGTGAATGCAGAAATAGTTAACAAATATTTTTTCTGACTGAAGTCAGGATAGAACATAAACAAAAGTGCTGAGATGATTCCAGACGATATTAAAATAATTAACCAAAAATTCTGATTAATTAATAAAGTACCTGCAAAGCTAATTGTCATCAATCCTAAGTTAAATGCTGTTAAGCCAACACTAGCAAGTACTTCTAAAATATTAGGTAATTTCCAATCGCTTAATTTAATAGACTCTGCATTTTCATTTTGAAAAATTACTGGTAGCCAGGTGTCACTCACTTCAAGGCTTTGTTTCCTTGCTTCCTTGACAGATAAAAACAAAGGCCTACCTAAATAAAAATTTTCTACAAATTTTTGCAGAAAATCTATGGCTACATTATCTTTAATCTTCTCTCGCATGGCAATTGTTGTTAAACCATGTTCTCTGATTAAAGTTTGTCCTATTTTCATCCCAAAACAAGAATTAAAGATTGCCAAACGCAAACCTTTTTTGATGGCTGTTTGTAGAGCATTTTCTAATTCATATAAGCTAATATCTACAGTTGATGTATTAATTCCTAAGCGAATAATATCGGTTTGATTGTTACTGATGCCCACTCCGTGACCCGCAAAAAATAGAATATCATATCCGTTGGATTCGAGACTATTTAGCAAAGATTGTTTTAATGTGTCCGGAAAATCGTTAGTATTTTTATTGGGAAAATATTCAATTTTAATTTTTGTTTTCGACTCAATTTTTTTCAGAATCTTAATATCTTCATTAATGGAAATATTAGAGCTAGTACCTAAAATAGCAAGTAACTTAATTCGAGATTTGCGAGGAAATACAGAATTACTTCTAATCGTACCAGTCTTGAAGCTTAATGTAATTTCATTGTTCGGAAACTTTTTCAAGACATTCCAGCAGTACCAAGGAAGTTGCTGTAAAAATAAATCATCAGTTTTAATTACTATCCGGCTAGGAATTTTTTTGGATGCGCCTAAAAAGTCAATCAGTTCCTCTCTGATATTTTGAAAGTATTCGTGCTGGAGCCAATTATTAATATTGTCTTCTAATTTTTTTGCTAGAGGTTCGACATTAACAGTGAACTGTTCAGTTGTTTCTTCTGATTCTAGTCTAAATCGTGAATTAGCAGATTGATTGATAGCATTCTGCCAATTTTGATAGTCAGATTGCAGTTCTGAAAACAAAGGTAATTGACCTTTAATACCTTTATTTCCAGCCTCTAAATAAACTGTTAATCCTTGATTAGATTGAACATCTATGGTGAGAACAGCTACCTGCATAACTTTTGAAAATCTGATTCTCAAGAAATAACAAAGTTTTCTAAGATGCTAATTCCTTCACTCACTATTTTGACCTGAAAAGCTTCTCCTATACGTGCAATGAAGGGTTGGAGTTGAATGTAACTAGAACTTTCTGAGTCTATTTTGTGAGGAAAAATTTGTTCAGATTCATCAATGATTGAAAGTTGGAAGGAAGGCAATTCTTCAGTGTCAATCGCTTCTAAACGCAAGCAAACACGTTGACGTTGCTGGTCTTTAGGTGTAATTTCAGTAATCAGCAGAATATTTTGTGAACCTAAATTAATCGCTGTAACTAGGGTAGTTATCGGAAGACTGCGAGTTGCATAAGATGGCGCGGGTTCTGAGGAAATATCTTTGAGGGTTTGCTGAAATATGTCTGCAATATTGATATTTTTTAATTTATTCAATAAACCTGGTTCCTGTGTTATGACTTCTGTGTGCTGTGCAGCTTTAGCAGCAGAAACATGTTCAATGAGAATATCTAGCGATCGCAGTTCATCAATCCCTATATTTATCATTTCTTGCTCGCTCACTTGATTTACAGGTAAAAATCCCCTAATTTCAACTTCTCTGAGCATATCATTAAACTGTACGCCAACATAACCAAGTAGATTTTTTGTCACTTCTAGCGGTAACTCAAAGTGTGTTTGTCCTGGTAAAATCGGACAACATTCTAATCTTTGGTTGATATCTGGTAAAATTAAATCAGCGATATCAGATATAACTTGATTAGATAATTGCCAGCAATCACTTTGCTCTAAATTTGTATTAATTCCCAGATATTTTAGGTAACGATGAACAGCATAGACACTTAAAATATTGAGGTAAACTTGTTTTCCTTTTTCAGGCGTCAGTTGTTGAGCCGCAAATTTCTTAGCCAACTGATGTGCTTTTCTAGATAAAGGAACGGTGAATTTATGTATTTTTGCCTGGTCGATCATAAGTAATCCTCCTCTAATCCAGAATTTAAGGCAACTTGTTGAAGATGTGATTGAATTTTTGACCAATTTCTTCTGTAGTGTGCGTAGAGGGTTTGCTCGGAAACTCCAAAATCTTGGGCGATCGCTCGCTTAGTTTCTGGTTTATCTTTTAAATAAAGTCGCTGAAGAATGACTTGAAAATTACATTCAGGATTGTTTTTTATGTGTGAATTTCGCAAGATAAAATCAGGGTCTTCATCGATATATTCTTTCAGCTTTTGAGCTATAAACTTGATATTTTGCTGTTGAATTTTCTCAATGTAGCCTTCGAGTCCCGACAAGCGTGGAGGTTCAAACCCACTTTCAGATATTACTTCCTGAAAGCTGATACCCATACTGTCTTCATTGAGCGTTGCATCAAGACTAATACCTTGATTGCGCTTGTTTCTAATATCTTTCACCCTCCAATGTAAATTTCCGTTAACCCAACGTACCAAACTGACAGTTAGCGATGGTGGATGTTCTTTAAAATCTTGAATATTTCTGCCAAGCCACTCCCAAATTTGGTCTAAGGCATCAAAGTAATCTTGGTGAGAAGATTGATAAAATCCTGGTAGCTGTTGTATTTTGACTATGAGCAAAGAAATGGTCTTTGCTCGTTCTGGATTATCTAGAGACAACTCTGAAGCTTGTCTGATTAATTCTCGAAGCTCTTCATCCATAGCAATTTATGCCTTTTGTTAGCCTCATCATGCAGACCTCTATAATTTCTCTCAAGCAAATTGAGAAAATTTATGCATGAGTTAAGAATTCAGAATGGGCTAGGCTAACAGAATTCAGAATTGATAAGGCTTAGATGCTCAAAGTTGTTCGGCTGACGCCTTTAAATCCAATTGCACAATGCTGCTACAAGTAAGATGCTAAGGCCAGCTAATAGGGGTAGGACTACGCATTTAACCAAACTTAGCGGTGGTTGTTGGGCGATGGTGGAACTCATAATCACAACCGCCGCCACTGGACTCATGGTGCGTCCCAACTGTGCTGCTACAGATACCAAGGTTCCGACTTTCACGGGTTCGAGATTGATTTTTGCAGCTATGGGCACGAGGACATTCATCACTGCGATCGCAGTAGCACTTCCAGAACCTGTAATTCCCGCCAGCAGAAATGGTAAAATCAAACTGGCAAATTTGGCTAACATCGCGCGATTTGCTAAAGCGTTAGTGAAAGTTTCAATTAATCCGTTGGCTTTGATACCCTCAGTAAAAATTGTGGCGGTAATAACTAAAGAAATAATGTTCGCATAGGCGTAACCTGCTCCTTCAAAAAATGCCGTAGGTAAACTATGTAACGCTTTTGGAGTAGTTAACCCGGCAGCAACGATCGCAATCAACATCGCCGCAGCGATCGCTACACTGTTATTATCAAATTCTGCGGGTAGCTCTACCACTACAGGCACAACAAATAATAATATCATGGGTAGCAGTGGGACTAATGCTTTGATGTAATTGATTTCAAATTTTATCCCTGAGTTTTTATCAGTGTTAGCTATCCCCTCTGATGCCATCGCCTTTTGTCGAGATCCAAACACAACCAAGACCCAGAAAACTATCAGTGCAGTGATACTTGCTAACAAATTAATTGGTAGAACTTGGGCGAGGATACTAGCTGTTGATTGTCCAGTGAGTTCTGCAAGTTTGACAACTTCTACTGCACCAGGATTAAATAACTCGCCTCCCATTGAAGAACCAAGTAATAAAAGTGCGCCTGCGATAGTTGGTGCAATTCCCACAGCTAGTAATAAAGGTAATAAAACAGTCCCAACAATTGCGGCTGTACTAGATTGACTGACAATTGCCATATTGACAATATATGCGGCAATAATTCCACCTGGAACTAACAGCCACTTCCCATGACGTAAAGGTGCAAGTAATAGGTGTGTAAGATGGCGATCGCACTCTGTTAGTTTAAGGACATATGCAAATCCCATCGCCGTACAAATTGGTACAACTGTCTTTTCATTCGTCATTTGTTGAGTAATAATGACGAAAATCTGGGGCAATTTACCTGCAATCAAAAATAGTGTTACTGCACATATAAATAAACTCAAACGCACGTCAAAACGCTTGAACATCAAAACAACTGCCGTCACAATAATTATTAATGTGACTATAGTTGAAACCATCTTTAGCTCCCTGGATAACTAAGAAAAAAGAGTCACGTCGCTTCTCTTTGAATTCAAAATCCTTTGTTTCGGTCAGACAATTTTGGATTTTAGATTTTGCGAAAAGTTTGACCCTCTATAAATTGCTCAGTTAATATCTTCGCAGTTATGCATCCCGATAAGTCCATACAGTCAATTTCAAGAAGTGTGAAGTACACAAACTACGTCTCCAATCCGGCCATCGACCCTGTTTTACTTCTGATACCTGAATTCTGGCACTGATAACTTTTCCAAATACTTAATATTATTAAATATTATTACAATTTTTGTCATATATTAATATTTGCAGCCCTGCTTGCAGATATCTATATTTGTTTAGCGGTGAATTTCATTCGCCAGAATATTTAAACCCATGAGTCAAATAGTTTGGATCGCAAGACACGCCAACCGCCTCGACTTCGTAAACCCTGATTGGTTTCTCACCGCCGAACGACGTTACGATCCACCTTTGTCTGATGATGGTACGATCCAAGCCCAGCAGCTAGCAAAGCGCTTAAAAGGAGAAAAGATTGCTCATATTTTTGCTTCTCCCTTCTTGCGAACCGTACAAACAGCAAACGCAGTTGCAGAAGTTCTTAACTTACCAATCAAACTTGAAACAGGTTTGAGTGAATGGCTAAATCCAGCTTGGATGACAGAAGAACCTGAAAGACTCTCAACTCTAGCATTAGCAGAATTATTCCCGAGAATTGACCTTAGCTACACTCCGCGCATCGCCGCGAATTATCCTGAAACTCACGAAAAAGTGCGGGAACGTTCTGGACAAACTGCTAGATGTTTAGCCAATGAATTCTTCCCAGACAATATCTTGCTAGTAGCGCATGGTGCATCTGTGTTAGGCGCAGCAATGGGCTTAGTGGGGGAAATTGCCAAAACAGAAGTCAAAGCTTCTTTATGTTCTTTGGTAAAAGTGGTACGTCAGGAACCAGAATGGTTATTAGAACTAAAGGGAGATACTTCCCATTTAACTCACATAGAAGAAGTGATTCGATTCGCTTAAATCCTTCATCAGGATTTACGATCCCAGCTTTCGCTATGTTGGGTATATCCTCCAAAAAAAAGAATTAATTCCCCAATAAATTCTATGACTTTGTTACTTGCAGGAGATATCGGCGGGACGAAAACTATTCTGCGATTGGTTGAAACATCCGATTCACCAACCTTACAGACTGTTCATCAGGAAAGCTACCACAGTGCAGATTTTCCTGATTTAGCACCCATAGTGCAGCAGTTTTTGGCTAAAGCTAATTTATCATTACCAGAAAAAGCTTGTTTTGCGATCGCCGGCCCCATTGTTAAAAATACTGCCAAGCTGACTAATTTAGTCTGGTTCCTAGATACCGAACGTCTACAACAAGAGTTGGGTATCCCACATATTTCTTTGATTAACGACTTCGCCGCCGTCGGCTATGGGATTTTAGGTTTACAAAAACAAGACTTGCACGTGTTACAGCCTGGGAAACCTCAACCACAAGCCCCCGTTGCGATTATTGGTGCTGGTACCGGCTTAGGGCAAGGGTTTTTAATTAAAACGGGAAACTACTATCAAGTTTTTCCCTCAGAAGGTGGACACACTGATTTTGCTCCCCGAAACGAAATCGAGTTTCAATTGTTGAAATACCTGCTGGGTAAACATGATATCCAGCGCATTTCTGTAGAACGCGTGGTTTCGGGCATGGGAATTGTCTCAATTTACCAATTTTTGCGCGATCGCAAATTTGCCCCTGAATCACCAGACATCGCCCAAATCGTCAGAACTTGGGAACAAGAAGCCGGAAAGGAAGAGAAAAGTGTCGATCCTGGTGCTGTCATTGGTACAGCTGCACTACAAAAACGCGATCGCCTCTCAGAACAAACCTTGCAATTATTCATAGACGCTTATGGTGCAGAAGCCGGGAATCTCGCACTCAAACTGCTACCTTACGGTGGCTTATACATTGCTGGTGGAATTGCGCCTAAAATCCTGCCGTTAATTCAAAACAGCGATTTCTTATTGAACTTCACCCAAAAAGGCAGAATGCGATCGCTTTTGGAAGAGATACCCGTGTATATTATCCTTAACCAGCAAGTGGGGCTAATAGGTGCTGCTTTATGTGCTGCTAGGTTATAACAGCTGGCATCATCAGTGAGATTAGCATCTCAAAAGGCAAAAAATATGACACTTAAAAGTCTGTTGCCACTCATCGCCGTTACTTTTGTCTGTAGTGGATCTGTTTTAGTCGAAGCGCGTCAAACCAAACCTCCGGCGGCTGTGGTTAAACCAACCGTCAAACCGAAACCAACTGTTGCTCAACCCGTGCAACCAAAATGGAAATTATTCACTCCTCCCGATGGGCGTTTTTCTATTTTGATGCCAGGAAGCCCCAAGAGAGAAACCCAATTCCAAAAAACTTACATGGGGGAAATTAACTTAGAAATATTTGTCGCTCAACCACCAAAACAGCAAGTAGCATATATCGTTACTTACAATGATTTTCCTTACAGCTATGGAGAAATGTCTGACCCCCAAGCTGTACTCAATGATGCACGGGATATGGCTCTGAAAACTACCAAAAGTAATTTAATTAGTCAACGAAACATTCGGAGTTCAAATAATCATCCCGGCAAAGAAATTGAGTACATCAATTCTGGAGGTAAAATCACTAAAACTAGAATGTATGTTGCTGAAGGGAGATTGTATCAAGTTATGGCAATAACGACGAAAAAGCAGCAAAAGACATTAGCTAAAACTATTACAGGCTATTTAAATTCCTTCCAAATAGTTTTGAAAAAGTGAAGTCAAGGGCACTCTGGATTAGCGGTTGGCTGCCAAATAAAAAAATTCTGGTGGTGGTTAAAAGCCACTACCAAATTTTAAAAGTTTTTTCGAGTATTTAGTGCGATCGCCTCCACTCTCTGAAGACTGAGCCAGATTAATTTTTGCAACGCTCATGCATTAAAGGTGCAAGTCAATGCATTAAAGGTGTAGGTCAATGCAACAAAGGTGTAGGTCAATGCAACAAAGGTGTAAGTCAATGCAATAAAGGTGCAAGCCGATGCAATAAAGGTGCAAGCCGATGCAATAAAGGTGCGAGCCAATGCAATAAAGGTGCAAGCCGATGCAATAAAGGTGTAGGTTAATGCATCAAAAGTGCAGTTGGGTGAGCAAACGTTTGCCCACCCAACAAAGTTAAACTTTCACAAACAATCTGATACAGATGTAGGTTCTGACTTTTCACGGCTTCTGGAAGACCTCACTTCCATTTCTCTCTCCTACAAGGCTACGGTGTACACACAAGTCTTATAAAGTTGCCTAACAGCGTTTCGATCCCCCCTAACCCCCCTTACAAAGAGGTGAAATTTCTTCAAGTCCCCCTTTTTAAGGGGGATTTAGGGGGATCAGATGACAATACTGCTCGCTTTGTGCATTTTTAACTCGGCATTGGATTTGGGGAAAAGGTTAAAGGGTGAATGGCACTAAGAAAACGTAAAACCTAGTCAGGGCAGGGTGTAGGGGGTAGGGTGTCGGGTGTAGGGAAAAAATCAAGAAAATTAAAAACAAGTGCGAACATTAATAAACTTCTTTGCTACGCAACGAGTAGCGCGAACGCCACTACACCCCAATACCTGCAACCCCACACCCAAAAGCAGAGATGAATATTGGATTTGCCGATAACAAGCGTGCCATTCGGTAAAGGTTAAAGGTTTTTTCTTTCCCCCTTTCCCCTTCCCCCTTTCCCCTTCCCCTTCCCCCTAGGGTTTTAGTACATTATCAGCAAACTGTCCTTTCACATTTCCTGCGGGAGCATACTGACAAACTACATAGAAGCCATCGTACTTAGTACCCTCAATTGTTGCAGGGCCAGGTGCAGCACCACAGCCTACTTTAGTACTGCCTTTCCAGACTACCTGAGTAAAATGTCCGGTTGCGCCAGAAAAGACAGGGTTGTTGTAGTCATAGTCTTTAATTTCACTGTACCATTCCTGAACTGCTGTGCTACCTAAGTTTGTTGAGTCTCCTCCACCCCAGTATATGTTCTCTCCTGTATTGTTTCGATTGGTACTGTGTTCTAAGTCACCTTTAGCTGCTATGGTTTGTGCCCAAGCTTGTGCGCTCTCGTTGAGAGTATTATCGATGGTCACGTTAGGACTTTTATGCTTGGCTCGATAAGTATTGTGTTCAGATACAGCATCGTTACGCAACTTGGCTAAGTCAATAGATGTCTGTCCTAAAACAAGGTGATTACCGATTGCTACTCCAGTAAGTCCAATAGCTAAAGTTGTAGCTGTTGTTAAGGTTAGAGTCGAAAAGAATTTATTCATGATTTTGTGTCTGTTAATGTCTGCTAAGTTAACTTTTCCAAGTCAATGCAACTAAAGTGCAACTTGGGAAAAAAGGCGGAAGATTCATCGCCTCATCAGTTGAGGCATGATTTTTTAGTTAGGTAATTACCTAAATTTGCTGTAGCGAGATGGATTATATAGCGATCGCCCCAATCACCGCATCGGACAAAGATCCAAGTTTTGACTAGGATCTTTGTCCTATATAACTGTTACTTATGTGAATCGTGAGAGTGGCGTAGGCGTAAGCCTTGTCGTAGACATCGCCACTCTCATATCTGTTCAAATGACCGTCATTGCAAGGGAAGCGAAGCAATGACATTATGTAATTAATTCTGGTTGACTACTTAAATAGCTCACATAGACCAAGGATTAACGATTACAACCCCTGTGCCAACAAAATCATTTTCGTTACGGGTGACAAGCGAAAGAGAGTTTTGCAGGGCGATCGCTGCAATGAGAGAATCGATGACGGGTAGAGGTCGTCCCCAAAGTTCTAATTGTCCAACTAAGTTTCCCCACAAGACCATTGTTGAGACATCTATACTTACAATTCTGTGTTCAAAGCGATGGGGTAGGGTTTCATTTAGCCAAGTTGTTAGAGATTCTTTGCGCTTAGATGCAGTAAGTTTGCTAATGCCTTTAGCAATTTCACCAATTGTAATCACGCTGAGGTAAAGTGTGTCTGGTGCTTGGGCATCTAGCCAATCTAAAACCTGTTGATTTGGTTGTTTGGCAACCAGTTCGGAAATAACACAGGTATCAAGAAGGTAGGTCATGGAGTGAAAGCATTGCGGGGAAGGCTGCGATCTCGGCTGAGATCGATTTCTTCGTTGAGTTCAGCCAGAGGAGATTGACGGAAAAATTCTGAGAGTTTGCTTGGTTGTTCTGGGTAGGTGTTGTGTACGGTGAGGCTTTGGGCAAGGAGTTGGATAATATATAGTTTTTCGTTGGGGGAAAGTTGAAGGAGTTGTTGTTCCAGTTCTGGAATAACCATGATCGCGTTCAAGTAGAGGATAATTTTATTTTACTTCTACCCTTCGGGGGTTAATTTTAATATGAGTAAATCGTTGCCAATCGCCTTTGTAAGCGCATCGTACAAAGATCCAAGTTTTGACTAGGATCTTTGTCCTATATAATTGAAACTTATGTAAATCGTGAGAGTGGCGTAGGCGTAAGCCTTGTGGTAGACATCGTTAGCACTCTGTCAAGACTGAGGCAAGTTAATTTTTGCAACGCCTGATGCAATTAAGGTGCAAGCTAATGCAACTTTGTTGCCGGTCGATACAACTAAGGTGTAAGTTGATGCAACAAACGTGCAAGCCAATGCATCAAAGGTGCAAGCCAATGGAACAAAAGCGCAAGCCAATACAACAAAGGTGTAAGTTGATGCAACAAACGTGCAAGTCGATGCATCAAAGAGCAACTTTGACGCATCAAAATTGCTCTTTGGTACAACTAAAGTCGGCGTTGCATGAATCGAGATGATTAAAGGGTTACGAAATCAGCAGCAGTCAGCGTCGTAGTATTAACACCAGTCAGCGTCGCCAAAACTTCATTCGTGGAAGTCACCAGGATGTTGTTACCAGAGAAACTTAATTGCCCAAAGCTTAAACCACCATACAATCCAATCAAATCACTACCGTCAGAAAAATCAGTAATGGTATCAGTACCTTCAAGAGCAGCAAAGGCAAAGATATCGTTACCGTTGCCACCTGTGAGATTATCACTGCCAGCACCACCATAAACTAAATCGTTACCATTACCACCAAAGAGGCGATCGCTACCGCCACCACCGTAGAGGGTATCATTGCCATTACCACCGTTGAGGGTATCGTTACCCGCGCCGCCATCCACCAGCCCATCGCCATACAAGACGTCGTTGCCATTACCACCGTCGAGGCTATCGTTACCCGCACCACCGTAGATGGTATCGTTGCCATTGCCGCCGTTGATGATGTCGTTACCAATGGTGCCAATCAGGCTATCAGCAAAAACAGTGCCTAAAATGTTACCACCCACAGCCACAGTCACCGTACCAGTATCAGTGAGGCTACCATCGCTGAGGGTGTAGTTAAAGCTGGCATCACCAGAAAACAGAAGATTTGGCGTAAAGGAAACGAAATCATCTGCACTGTTGTTGGCTGTGCCGTTATTATTCAGGACGGCAGTACCGTTAGTTGCACCGCTGACACCAGTGATGCTGAGGGAGGTGCTATCGATATCGGTATCATTTGCTAGTAGGGTGCTAACTGCTATGTTGACGGTAGTACCAAAGAATGTGGAAGCAGAGTCATCACCAGCAACAGGAGCATCATTAACGGGGGTGACAGAGAAAGTCTGAGTTTGCCCGGTTAAGGTTGCTACACCATCTGTGACATCGTAGGTGAGGTTAACAGTACCATTAAAGTTGGCTGTTGGGGTGAAGGTATAAGTGCCATTATTGTTATTGACCAATGCCCCGTTAGTGGCAGTTAAGTTGGCAACAGAAAGAGTATCATTCGCATCGACATCACTGAACCCTGTTAATAAGTTAGCGGCAGTAATGGTAATTGCAGTATCTTCTGGTGTGTTGCTTAATGTGGCTGTGGGTGAACCTGTTGGGGCATCGTTAACGCCGTTGATGGTGAGGTTCACTGTGGCTGTGCTAGTACCGCCGTTACCATCGCTAATAGTATAAGTAAAACTGTCGTTGGCAGTAGCACCCGCAGCTAAAGATTCAAATTGACCGTTAGGATTGTAGTTATAACTCCCGTCACTATTGAGAGTTAATAATGCACCAGAAGCTAAGGTAATTTGATTACCCACATTAGCAGCATTGCCGTTGACTGCGCTAACAGTGAGGATATCACCTGTATCTAGGTCAGTATCATTGGCTAGAACGTTGCCACTGAAGGCGGTGTTTTCATTAGTGGTGCCACTGTCATTAACGGCAACTGGAGCAAAGTTGAATTGAAAGTTATCATATGCAATACCGTTAGGATCTCCTGTGTTGTAGACACTAATGCGGGTGATGTTTGTAAATGATGATAAATTTACAAGATCTGGAGTTAACTGCTGACCATCAGTAATGAGATCAAGTGTAATGGGCGATCCTGTAGTAGTAAAAACATCAATTTTGCCACTAAGACCAGCAGTATTATCCGCAAATACAGAAAATGATAAATTATTAACTGGTTGAGCAAAATCAACATTCAAAATTCGATCAAACCCGGTGGAGGGATTTATTGCAAAGATTGCGTTTGGTTGAGAGGGTGCGAAAGGACCATAATTAAATGCTACAACAGAACTTCCTACACCAGATGAAAACGTTACTCCTGAATACTGATTGCTTACAACTGTATTAGGAGCTAAATCGTCAAAATTGATAGTTGTCATAGCTATTACCTTCGTTGTTTTTTGTTGAGTTTGCTGAGGTGAAATGGATTATAGAGCGATGTCTGACGACAAGCCGAAGCAGCACGTCTACGCCTCTGTGAGCGCATCGGACAAAGATCCAAGCTTTAACTTCGATCTTTGGATTAGATAACTATTGCTTATGTCAATCATGAGAGTGGCGTAGGCGTAAGCCTTGTCGTAGACATCGCTTCAGTGTTTTTCAAGCGACTTCCAAAGAAAAAATATTCCTTTGTAGAGGCGCACAGCTAGCTGTACGCCACCACAGCGTATTGCATCTAAACGAGAATGCTATATCATAAGTGGCTCAATACCGTTTTGGCAAAGGAAATAATTTATCCTTAAACCTTCTGTGCCTTTGTTCGTTCAAAATTAATTAGGTTTAATTTTTTGCCCAGAGAAGTTGAATGTTCCTAGAGGTGAGACATTATTTGACAACGGATTAGCACCGACGTTAAAAAGGCGCAATGTGATAGTCCCTTGTACTGTCTGCGTTTGAGGATTAAAGGTGGCTTGGTAGTCGGCGCGGCCAATGCTACCGGCTCCTGCACTCCCAGGAAAAGCAAAGGTAATAGACCTAGCACTCACCTTAGTTTTGCCATTACACTTCCAAGCACCTTGTCCACTAGTAAAGGGATTGAAAACGTTAAGAACACCACCTTGATTGGAGTCAGTGACAAAAAAGTTACCATCTGCGGTCAGTGTAATAACTCCACGAGAGGAGACGCTGTTATCTGGGTTGAAGATTTTTGTTAGATAAGCACCAGTGACGTTAAGGCGACAAGGTGCTGTATTTGCTAGAGTTTCGGGTACGGTGAAGTCGTTACTTCTAGCAACCTTAGGACTAGCAAGTAAGGTACTTGCTAAAACTGAACTAAACAATAAAGTATTGCCAAACCAGATTTTATTCATTGTCAGGTTAGATAATTACCTAAATTTTGCTGTAGCGAGATGGATTATATAGCGATCGCCTCAATGACCGCATCGAACAAAGATCCAAGTTTTGACTAGGATCTTTGTCCTATATAATTAATACTTATGTGAATCATGAGAGTAGCGTAGGCGTAAGCCTTGTCGTAGACATCGCTAGCACTGTCTGAAGACTGAGCCAAGTTAATTTTTGCAACTTTTATGCAACTAAGGTGCAAGTCAATGGAACAAAGTGGCTTGTCGATATTTGATAGCCAATTTGGTTTGGCATGATGGACGCTTTTGAGTTGCTGGTAATTCGATTTCTTGTTCAAAGCTAATGAGTTGTGCTTATTCTCAGGTTTTATAGCTAAAGCACTGTGCAATATTAAACCGTTTCCTCCCTTTGGATATGCCTCCGGCAAGCTAAGGGCGAACGCAGTCGCTTAGGTCTGGCTAACCTTTCTACAGCCCTGTCTCACTTGTCCCTTGCTATATCTGTTTCGATAACGGAGTAAACAGAATATCAAAGTCAGCAAGACAATAGCATTAGTTACTGATGGTTCATCTACTGTTGTGTATTGTTTGTTTTCTATGAGATTAGATTCATTTATATTAGAGGCAGCATTTGCTGTATCTCCAGTAACGATTGTATTCCCTACAGAAACAGTATCAGAAGAACCACTATTGCCACCCAAGAAAAACAGTAAAGCTAACAAAGGTAAAAATAGCGTTGTTGTGGGAAAAGATTCTCCCTGAACAATAAATGTTTCTTCTCCAGGAATTTCTCCTACTCCTGTGAAATCTTCACCTCCTAGTAATAATGTTGATGTATCAGAGATACTACCAAAAAGTATTTCTCCCTCCTCAGATCCTCCCTGAACAATAAATGTTTCTTCTCCGGAAATTTCTCCTACTCCTGTGAAATCTTCACCTCCTAGTAATAATGTTGATGTATCAGAGACACTACCAAAAAGTATTTCTCCCTCCTCAACTCTAGGCAATACAATAATCTCTTCACCCCTATACCAGGGATCATTGCTTGATGTTGGATAATACGGACGAGAAAATATAGACAATTCAACAACACAGTTTTCGGGAATCACTCGTATCTGTCTCCAACCATTACCGTTATTCTGTAACTGGTATTGAAGATACTGTTTTTCTAATCCTGGCGTGATTCTCTCACTACCAAGATTCAGCCCTCCATTACCTGCATTCGCAGTCTGGCATACAGTTAATACTGTTGCTACAGATGACAAGAGGATAAAAATATTTTGGAACAACTTCATAAACGCTCGGTAGATGACATAAAACTAATTAAGTAAGTCGCCTTGAAATGCAGGCGTGATTAATTATTGATTTGGGTTAAAACTATTTTGTGGAGAGGCTGGTAGCTGATTTTGTAGAGAACCGGAATTATTTGATGATTGCAGATTGAGTGTGATTGCAGTACCTCTAAGGTCGCCAGTTGTCAGTTTGTGATAAATAACTAATGCACGGTTGGGTTGGTCGAAAACAAAACCACGACCAGAAGGTTGTATTTTGCCTTCCTCGACTAAGTTAATAAATGCTTCTAGATATCTACGTATACTTTGACGATTCTCTGGATTAATATTTGTATGGTGTTCAATAAGAGTCATAAACAAGTCCAGACTACGGCTGTCTTGTCCGGCAATTAGGCTACCACTATCAAGGAAAGAACTACCAATCAACTTGCCATTGACTTGTTGAACTTTAAATAGAGAATAATAACGTCCCTCTTTTTTGGTGTCACTGACATAGCATACCCAAGAGCCGTCCTCGCTTTGTGTAAAGCCTTGGTTCTCTAGATAGGAAAGTTGAGAATCATGAGGTTTTTTTTGCCCCGGTAATGGAGGAAGTAAATTTTCCACCGGATCTGAAGAGCAAATCTTCTGTGTAATATTTTGCTCAGGTAATGTTTGAGTTTTCTGTGCAAGTACAACACTAGAAGCAGATATTAAAACTAATATAGTTCCTTGTACTGTCTGTGTTTGGGGATTAAAGCTGGCTTGATAGTCGGCGCGGCCAATGCTACTTGCTCCTGCACTTTTGGGAAAAGCAAAGGTGATAGACCTAGCACTTACTCCTGTTTTGCCGTTACATTTCCAAGCATCTTGTCCACTACTAAAGGGATTGAAAACGTTAGTAACACCACCTTGATTGGAGTCATTGACAAAAAAGTTACTATCTTTGTTCAGTGTAATAACCCCACGAGAGCCTATGCTATCATCTGCGTTGAAGATTGTTGTCAAATACGAACCAGTGACGTTAAGGCGACAACGCGCTGTATTTGCTAGAGTTTCGGGTACGGTGAAGTCGTTACTCCTAGCAACATTAGGACTAGCAAGTAAGGTACTTGCTAAAACTGAACTAAACAATAAAGTATTGCCAAACCAGATTTTATTCATTGTCGGGTTAGGTAATTACCTAAATTTTGCTGTAGCGAGATGGATTATATAGCGATCGCTCCAACGACCGCATCGGACAAAGATCCAAGTTTTGACTAGGATCTTTGTCCTATATAATTGGTGCTTATACTTGTTGGCAGTGTTAAAGTTTTGCCGACACGCCAGCAAAATCATTTTCTTTACGGGTAACAAGTGATAGAGACTTTTGCAGGGTTCTCATCTTCTATGCAAGAAAGCGATCGCACAAGTAATGTCAAGTGCGATCGCTCTGTTAAGATGTGTTAATTATACTTAGCTCATGATGTCACTAACTTTTTGCGGCTAGGACGCTTGTACTCCGATTTTTTCTTCAATCCTACCGCTTGGGCTTGATCGCTATTTAATCCATATTGTCCGCGCACAACTTCTTTCATTGCTAATACCGCATTGTGAAATTCCCATTCTGCTAGTCGTGCAGCATCAGCCGCAGCACGGTATAAAGTTTGTTTTTCAGTTTCGGTTTGTTGCTGGGCTAACATAGCTTGATAAGCTTGCTGTAATTTGGCAGTAGAGGCATCAGCACGGTTAGTTTCATAGGTATTGATAGTTTGTAAACCGTGCCATGAACTCACATCTTCACTAATTAATTGAGGGCGCAAACGGCGTGTTGTATTTTGGGTAGTCATATTATCATACTGTTTCAGTTATGTATTTAATGTACCCATTACGACTCTAAAGCTATCAGTAAGGTGAAAGATTTACAGCAGTTTTCATTTGTATGAAGTACAAAGTCATTGGTTTTGAGGCAGGAGGCAGAAAAATGTAGAGACGTAGCAATGCTACGTCTCTACAGAGTTTTCGGGTAACGCAGAATTAATTTCTGGAGATGTCTAATGAAAACTGCTGTAATGCAACAAAAGTGCAGGTAAGTGCAACTTTGTTGCAAGTCGATGCAACAAAGGTGCAAATCAAAGCATCAAAGTTGCAAGTCGAT
>NZ_CAWUDO010000102.1:0-26375 GCF_963920935.1 Nostoc sp. CCY 9925
TACAATTGTTAATCCCAACCCAGCACCACCATGATCTTCAGCTGCTGTTGTTCGCACACGATAAAAGCGGTCAAAGATTTTGGGAATTTCGCTCTCAGCAATACCAATACCTGTGTCACGGAATTCTAATTGGACATGATCGCCTTGAATACGGGCACGCACCCAAACTTGACCACCATTCGGGGTAAACTTAATACTGTTGTGCAGCAAATTAATTACAATTTGTCTCAGCCCACCACTAACACACCAAACAGATGGAAGTTCGGTAGGTACGGTGTAAGCGAGCATAATTCCTTTTTCTTGAGCTACAGGTTGGTAGGTACTGACAACTCCAGGGACAATATCCGAAAGACGCACTGATTCTAAAGTCGTCGCCTCTAAATCGCGTTCGAGTTGCACAAGATCTAACAAACCAGTGATTAAGGAATTTTGTTGATCGCACTGGGTGTTTAACATCTGTAAATAACGTTGTCGCTGCGGTGGTTTGAGATTAGGCGAATTTAATAACGACAGTGCTGTTTTCATATGTGTCAAGGGTATACGTAGTTCCTGACAGACATTTTTCAGGTATTCATCTTTTAGTTGTTCCTTGTTGTGCAGTTGTTGATTTTGCTGCTGTAATTTGGTGGTGCGTACTGTGACGATTTGACGATTAATTTCATCTTGGCGCAGGAGTTGTTTTGCCAATAATTGATTCATCAATGCAGGTTCAGGCACAGTTGGACAAATAAAATCAGCAGGTATAATTGGGGATGATTCTGGCGTAACTGCCTGTTGAATACCATTTAATACTTGCTGAATTATTCTCCCCTCAACACTAGTGATAATCAACAAGGGCTGATTTTTATTAGTACTTACTTTTCCAGAAGTTTGATTTTTGCGTTTTTTCAGAGGTCGATGAGCCAAAATTAAACTACAAAACTGGGGAGACAATACCATCAGAAAATTTTCCCGTCGCAGTTGGCTATGGGGTGGTAGGTAAACCGGGACCTGATGGAGAGATGAGGAAGACGCGGTGACGGAAAGACCCGGTGACGCGGAGAGTTCTTTCTCCGCGTCACCGTGTCCCTGCGTCGCCGTGTCCTCTTTACTCTCCTCAATTTGGCAAGTATAGATGAGACTAGATGCACCCGCCGAGGATTGATAACGGGCTAATTCTAATTGCCAAATTTTTTCTGGTGGTAGCTTCACCCATAAAGTGGCTGCAATTTGCTGCTCAATTAGTAAGTCAATTTGCGCTCTCACCAGTGATAGCAGAGTAGCTGGACTGAGGGACAATGGTTTAGGAGGCGCTTGCACTCCCATAACCAGTTGATAAACAGACAGATCCTTAGCCAAAGAAACATTCATGAGTCAAGCACAATAGGGATGAAGCAAAGAAATAATTCTGTTTCGATTTTCACCTTTATGTGTGCATTTTTTACAAAATCCCCGCGGTAAGAAACGTGAAGTATGAAAAAATGAGGGGAGCAGGGGAGCAGGGGAGCAGGGGAGCAGGGGAGAGGTGGCAACAGTATTTCCCCTCCGCCCCCTTTGCTCCTCTGCCTCTTCTAATGTCCTATGCCCAAATTACCCTAGTCTTGCGTGTAAAGCTTCGCGTGCGTGTTCTCGGTCATCAAAATGGATTTTTTCAGTACCAAGAATTTGGTAGTCTTCGTGACCTTTACCAGCAAGTAATACTCCATCACCGGGTTGTGCTTGTAAAATAGCAGTACGAATTGCGATCGCTCGATCGCAAATTACTGTTGGCTGCACTGTTTCGGGAATTCCCGCCAAAATATCTTCTAAAATTCGTTCTGGATTTTCGGTACGGGGATTATCTGATGTCACCACTGCCCAATCAGCTAATTCAGCCGCAATTTTACCCATTTTTGGGCGCTTGGTGCGATCGCGATCGCCGCCACAACCAAACACACAAATCATCTTACCAGGTATAAACGGGCGTGCAGCTTTCAGCAAATTCTCTAGGCTATCTGGAGTATGAGCATAATCTACAATCACGCTAATATCTTGCTCAGAACTAATTTGCACTCGTTCCATCCGACCGGGAACTCCTGGAAATTCCGGTATCACAGATGCCACTAATTGCAAATCTAAACCTAAGTGTAAAACTGCTCCTACCGCTGCTAAAAGATTTTCTAAATTATATTGACCGACTAAAGGCGATCGAAAAGCCACATCACCTTTTGGTGTATGCAAAGTCCCGCTGACGCCATTGGGCTGGTAACTTAAGTCACTCATCCATAAATCAGCGCTGTTGTCGTTGACACTATAACTCCAAACTTGCTCTGGATTCAACGAGGCAATTAACCGCTGGCCGTAGGAATCATCAGCGTTAATTATCGCCCGTCCCTTAAGATAATCAGGGCTAAACAACAACGCTTTGGCGGCAAAATAATCTTCCATATCCCTGTGGTAGTCGAGATGATCTTGTGTAAGATTACTGAATACCGCAACTTCAAATTTACAACCCAACACTCGACCTTGTGCCAAAGCGTGGGAACTGACTTCCATCACCCCAAACTCATTACCAGCATTCATAGCCTCAGCTAGCTGCTGTTGCAGTTCCACCGCAAAGGGCGTCGTGTGGACGGCTGTTTGCTCAAAACCAGGCCAACGAGTGTAGAGAGTTCCCATCAAAGCCGTAGCTAGATTGGCTTTAGCGAGGAGAAATTCAATTAAGTGGGTGGTTGTAGTTTTGCCATTGGTACCGGTTACACCCACTAACTTGAGTTTTTGCCCCGGATAACCGTAAAAAGCGCTGGCTATCTGGGCACAAGCTTGAGTGATGTTACTGGCGCTGATCACCACAGCTTCATCCGTGGGAGGATGTTTCTGCGCTGCTTGGGGAGAGATAATTGCTGCCACAGCGCCAGATGCGATCGCACTAGGCCAAAATTCCCCACCATCAACCCGCGTTCCTGGCATTCCAATAAACAAATCTCCCACACCGCAAGCATGGGAATTCGTCTTCAAACCCCTAACTTCCGCATCCTCCAAGGCCGGATAACTAGGTAATTGCTCAACACTGTCTACCGCTGTTAGTAATTCCCGCAGTTTCATCTTGTGAACCTCGTCACATTCTTTTCTTGCGCTTATTCTGCATTATTTTTTTCTAATTGGCTAAATACTTACGCAACATTTTCTCCAACTGTTGCACACTCGCACGAGGAGAAGGACGCGGCAAAGCTTCCTCCGCGCCCTCTGCGCCTCTGCGGTTCGATAAAAAAAGTACAGGCACCTCATACTGATACGCACTGAACCAATCTTCACGAGTCGTAATATCCCGAATTTCCAACTCAAAACTCACATTTTGGATTTGTTCGAGCTTTTCCTGCAAACCCTCACATAAATGACATCCAGGTTTACTGTATAAAATTAATCGCATTTGCTTGTACTAAATTTGCTGATGTCAAATATAGACTGATATATCTCATCTTTATCTAAAAAAAAGAGGCTCTACGTCTCACCGCGTTTATAAACCTCAGACAAGAGATGCTTGAGCTTGGCTGATCTACATCTAATTTTTACATTTCCTGAGATAAATAAATTGATTTATACCAATATAACTGGTAATGTATTTTTATCTGCACAGATAATTATAAACCCAAACATGGCAAGCCTTTCAAATGGAAAATAACTACTATTTGGGTGTTATTTAGCACAAATTAACATAATTATATACCAACCAGTAAAAAGCATTCGATTGGTAATGACTCAAGTCCCATAACTATCAACTTCTAGTTTTGTTTTCATGAGTAAATCTTGTATCGCAGCATTCAAATTGTAGAAAAAAGCCAAATAAGCCAGTTGGCATAAATCTTTAATAGTTTGTGTTTGAGGAGCCATCAGTTTTATGTTAGAAACCAAGTTTTTTCAAAAATCATTAATGGTTATTCTGGGGTTAGCATTAGCTACTGTTTCTACTGCTCATCCCTCCAAAGCTGCTGTCTTTACTTATCAGGGTGATACAACAAATGAACCGATTTGGCGGCGTGTAGCACCAGGGAATCCTCCCACTCTGATAAGTGGTGAAAGAGATGGAAATATGGGAATGAGTGTACCTTACAGTGTATTTGATTTTAGGTTGAATCCACCGATAAACTGATAAAAATCGAAGATTTTGGATTTGATTTGTGTCGGTGATAATCTGTTAGCTTAGCAAAACATTAGTTCGGCATAAACAAAAATAATCTAAAATAGAAAAATTGCACGTTTAAAAGTTAAAATTAAAAAGATTATGGAATTCAAGATTTATTTTGCCTTAATCCACACTTTGGTTAAAGAATGGAGAATTAATCTAAAGCAATTGTGACCGAATTTAATTTACAAATCCAAGAAAATAGTAATGACGCGGGTGTTCGCCTTGACCGCTACCTTTCGCAAGAATTACCAGATTTATCTCGTTCCCGCATCCAACAATTAATCGAAGAAGGTAATGTGCAACTTAACAGTAAAGTTTGCACGTCTAAAAAGATTAATGTTAAGGTGGGCGATCGCATCACTCTACAAATCCCAGAAGCCCAACCTTTAGAACTGCAAGCAGAAGATATTCCCCTAGATATTCTCTATGAAGATGACCAGTTACTCATTCTCAACAAACCCGCAGGCTTAGTTGTCCATCCCGCACCCGGTCATCCAGATGGCACTTTGGTAAATGCTCTGTTGGCACACTGTCCTAATTTACCAGGAATTGGGGGAGTCCAACGTCCGGGAATTGTCCATCGCTTGGATAAGGATACAACAGGAGCGATCGCGATCGCCAAAACAGAAGTTGCACATCATCACCTCCAAGCACAACTCAAAGCAAAAACTGCACGCAGAGAGTACTTAGGTGTAGTTTACGGTGCACCAAAAGTTGAAAGTGGCACAATTGACTTACCTATTGGTCGCCATCCCCAAGACCGCAAGAAAATGGCTATCATACCCGTTGAACAAGGCGGACGGACAGCCGTCACTCATTGGCAAGTACTAGAACGCCTCGGTAATTACACATTAATCCAGTTTCAACTAGAAACTGGACGCACTCATCAAATTCGCGTCCACAGCGCCAAAATTGGTCATCCCATTGTTGGCGATCGTGTTTATGGTTCTGGTCGTTCAGTGGGAGTAAATTTGCCTGGTCAAGCATTGCACGCTTGGCGACTTAAATTACAACATCCTATATCTGGAGAGATGATTGAGGTGACAGCAACTCCTCCCAGCCAATTTACCAAACTTTTGGAGATCTTAAAAAGACGAAGCGATCGCACTCAGGTAATATAGCAGGAGGCAGAAGGCAGAAGGCAGGAGGCAGGAGGTAAAAGTATTACTATTCCTAGCTTCCATGCTTTCAAAATGTCCTAACCTGTCTGACTACGGCTATATCATGAATTTGGCTACAAAAAAAAAGGGGATAAGCTAAAATGCCTACCCCCAAAAATCAATTAATCAATTAACATCAAGTTCCAGTAGTCCAAGAATTGATGTACTCAATTTGGTCGGCTGTTAGGCTATCTATAGTAATTCCTAATGCCTGTAATTTGAGTCGAGCAATTTCTTGATCTACTTCTGTAGGAATAGAGTGCAAACCAGGTTCCAACTTACCTTTATTCTTCACGAGGTATTCAACAGCTAAAGCCTGGTTGGCAAAGCTCATATCCATCACTGCACTGGGATGTCCTTCGGCAGCGGCGAGGTTAATCAAGCGTCCTTGACCGAGAACAACAACTGATTTGCCAGTTGTTAATTTATACTCTTCAGTGAAAGGACGGACTTCCTTGATTTCTTTAGCTTGACTAGCCAAGTATTTGAGGTCAAGTTCAATATCAAAGTGACCGGAGTTACAAACGATCGCACCGTCTTTCATGGCATCGAAATGTTCGCCGCGAATCACGTGTTTGTTACCAGTAACTGTGATAAACAAATCGCCAACTTTAGCGGCTTCTGCCATTGGCAGGACGCGGAAACCATCCATTACGGCTTCAATTGCTTTGATGGGGTCAATTTCGGTAACAACTACGTTACCACCCAAACCACGGGCGCGGAGTGCTGTACCTTTACCACACCAGCCATAACCAACAACGACGATGGTTTTACCAGCTAGCAGAATGTTTGTAGCGCGGATGATGCCGTCAAGGGTCGATTGCCCAGTACCATAGCGGTTATCGAAGAAGTGCTTGGTGTCAGCATCGTTGACGTTCACTGCGGGGAAGGTGAGAACGCCATCTTTAAACATGGCTCTCAGGCGCACAATTCCGGTTGTCGTTTCTTCAGTGGTGCCAATCAAATCAGCGATTTGGTGTTGGCGCTCTTGGATCAATGTAGCAACTACGTCGCTACCATCATCAATGATGATATTGGGGCGGTGATCTAAAGCGATTTGGACGTGGCGGCTATAAGTCGCGTTATCTTCGCCTTTTTGGGCAAAAACGGGAATTTCGTGATCGACGACGAGGCTAGCAGCTACGTCATCTTGGGTTGATAGGGGATTGCTAGCAATTAGCACTGCATCTGCACCACCGGCTTTGAGAGCGATGGCCAAATGTGCTGTTTCTGTTGTAATGTGGGCGCAAGCCACAAGGCGTAACCCAGCAAAGGGTTTTTCTTGAGCAAAGCGATCGCGGATTTGCCGTAAAACTGGCATTTCGCGTCCAGCCCATTCAATGCGCTGTCTTCCCAAGGCAGCTAGGCCGAGGTCTTTAACCTCGTGCTTTAATCGGGGAGAAGTTGCGGTCATGAAAAGTTACCTCAAAAATGTAAAAAAGCTACGTAAATTATACGCACTCTACTAGGTTATTCTACGACTAGCAATTTTCGCTTGAAAGAAAGCAAATTACTAGTCAAGAGTCCTGAGAACTAGCTTGACGTTTGATTAGCCTAATGTCAACTTCATCGCCAGCTTTTTCCTTTTTGTTTTATCTTTGGTAAGAGTAAGACTATTCCTAGCTTTTAATGCCTATTCTTAGTACAATATCATCCGTCTAAAGATAGATTATAAACAAAAAAACATCAAAATTTCATCATTTGGAGGGAAATACTGAACTTTAGATAGGTACATTTACTCAAATTCATTGAGCAGGATGGTTAGGGAAATAGTCAATAGTAAATTTTACTCAAGGAGGTGTTTGAGTGCGCTTTCAATTTTTGGCGGTAGCGAAGGGAGTTCTGTTGCCCAGCTTTGCTAAAGGTTCAAAGGAGCAGGGACAGGTATTTTCAGCAGGAACATACCTCGGCAACATCGCCAAACCTGTGCCACACTTGGAGGCTCCCAATCAAGCGTCCCACTTGTCTAAAAGGTGTGTGTTACCCAAAGGTGGGTTAGGTAAGGGTGTAATAATGGTGATCGCAACTTCAATGGCTATAACCGTTGTATCTGTGCCAAAAGCCACCGCTCAGATTCCTTTGTTACCGGATTTGCAAGCTCCCAGCAGTGTGAGCAATGATTCCAATAATAGAGTTGTTTCCGGCTGGATTTATTTGGATGGCCGTCGCTTATTTCAGATAGCCGCATCAAAAACTAACTTTCCTGAGCGTTTAGAAGACATCCAAAAGAAACTGGAAGCAATTAGCCAATATTACTTTCAGTTACCGGCAAACACACAAGTCAAGGTAGAAGTTCGCAAAGTCAACGAATTACCAGTCATTTATATCAACGACCAATATCTGATGACTGTCACCTCTGAAGATGCTGGACTGCGACAGGTGGATATGTCAACATCGGCAAATCAGATTGCTGACTCATTAAAAGAAGACTTACAACAGGCAAAACAAGAGAGACAAACTCAATTTTTAATTGACCAAGGTAAAATTGCTGGGGCTACAGGGCTGGCAATGATTGTTATGAGTTCGGCGGTATATGGCTGGCAGAGACGTTCCAGAAAAAAGTCAGACTCCGTTACCTCCCAAGCCCAAAACGAACTCTTCAATTCCCCAACTTTAACAGCGGCTCAACCAATTACAACACAACTAAATCAACAGCAAGTCCGACATGTGGAAGAAGCTAAGAGAAGGTTGTTCCAGCTAACTCAAGCAGGAATTTGGGGAGGCGGAAGTTTCTTTATCTTGGGTTTATTCCCCTATACGCGAGGATTTCAAGTAGCGATTCTCAACGCTGCCCAATTTCCTTTGCGATTAGGTGTTGTCTTATTGGTAACTTACGTAGCAGTGCGTCTAAGCTATGCTCTGATTGACCGCTTCGCCTCCACTCTGATCAGCAGTAGTGCTTTTCTCACCCCAGAAGATTCTGCACGTCTGCAACTGCGAGTTTCCACATTTTCTGGTGTGACTAAAAGTATTGCTACCGTTATTTGTGTGGGAGTGGGCTTTTTGCTAGCGCTGGTATCCTTGGGTATAGATATTGTTCCTTTACTAGCAGGTGCGAGTTTGGTTGGTGTTGCCGTATCCTTAGCTTCCCAAAACTTGATTAAAGATGCGATTAATGGTTTCTTGATCATCCTAGAAGACCAGTACGCTTTAGGCGATGTGATTAATGTGGGAAATGTGGGAGGCTTAGTAGAAAATTTAAATCTGCGGATGACCCAAGTGCGGGATTCCGAAGGGCGCTTAATCACGATTCCCAATAGTGAAATTAAAATTGTCGCCAATCTTTCGAGTCGTTGGTCACGAGCCGATTTAACTATTCCCATCGATTACCAAGCCGATGTAGAAGAGGCTTTGAAGTTGATTAAAACCGTTGCAGAGAAGATGAATCAGGAACTGCAATGGCAGGCTCAAATTTTAGAACCGCCGCAAGTTTTAGGAATAGATCAATTTGGCGATCGCGGTTTAATTATTCGTGTGTGGATTAAAACACAGCCCCTTAAGCAATGGGATGTAGCACGAGAGTTTCGCCGCCGTCTGAAAATCGCCCTAGACGAAGCCGGAATTACTATTTCTGTGCCTCAACAAGCAATTTGGGTAAATGATGGTCACTTATTAAATTTACAAGGTAACGGCAAATCTAATTAGGGAGTAAGGAGATGAGGGGTCAAAGGTGTGGGAGGAAAGGGAGCAGAGGAAAGCATAAATTCTCTTTCTCCCCACACTCCCCACTCCCCAGTTTAGTACAAAAGTACTATAATAGAGATAGCATTCACAAAGCCTAGCTAAAGGCACAACGGCTGCGTGAAAACCTTCTGGAAGATGGGCTAAAGGGTTAATTCGATGATGAAGCATTATATTCTCAACCTCAATCCGACTGCCAAGCATGAATGGGATCGCTGCATTTTACGTGACCCGCTGACAGCTAAGCGTCCGGATATTGCCAAATTAATTGCTGAAGCAGTTGGCGCAGATACAGGCAGTTATTTGGTGAGTGTAAATATTGAAGTTCAAGTGTTAGAACAAGCTGCGGTACCTCAAGCCGAACAACTGTCGCTTTCGTTTCCAGAGGTAAGTGTGCCGTCACAACTGCGCGAAGCGGCTTGAGGTACGGTGTAGTATTTCATTAGAGATATTGTTGGGTTGCGTTAAACCAAACGCAACTTCAATTTTTTCTATAACCAAATGCCAATACGCTTGGGTTAAAGAAATTTATCTGTTTAGGCAGGCTGTTCTTGAGCAGGGGAGGCAGGGGGAGAGAAAAAGGCTTATCTGAACCTTATTGAACGCAAGGTAAATCTGACCAAAACAGAGTCTTTGAGTCAGTTAAAATGAGTACGTTTTTACTATAATAGATATATAACGTTCATAAACCTAGATAAGTGTAAACTGCTCTGTGACAGCCTTTTGGGAAATGGATTCCGGGGTTAGTTTTATGCTTAAACATTAAATTCTTGACCGTAAAGGAAAATTATTAGATGATGCAACTGAGTCATTATCCAGGTGCGATCGCTCAAGCTGCCCAACGGGCTAATGAAATAGACTCTCAGTTGATGGCAGTGCAGCACCAGATTAACCGATTTGAAGGCAATGCGGATCGCGTCGCCGCCTTTGAGATGGATTTGAAAAATGATGCTCAACGCAAGGCGCGGCGTTTTGAAGTGCTGCTTGTGAATCAGGAATATCAAAAGGCAATGGACACTTTAATCCGCTTGACTGGGGAAAAGGCAAATGCCATCGGCCATTTAGAATATCTGCGTAACCAGTTTAGTGTAGCAAAGTTAGAAGCGAGATTAGCGATCGCTCAACAACTCACTGATTTTGAATCTCGTGAATTAGTCGGTTTGTAGTCACATAGCAGAATTCAGAATTCAGCAGTCAGAATTCAGGAGTAATATCAAGCCTGGTACATAGCGCAATACTGTTCAGTTAAACTTTTTTCTCTCCCCCTGCTTCCCCTGCCTCCCCTGCTCCCCCTCCCGTGCGGTCTCAATGTGCAAATTAAATGCTTAACAGCTTATTCTCTGGTACAGAAGTTGAGCAATTTGCTGATTAATGGTTGCAACATCAAAACGTTCACTAGCAGTAATTCTGGCATTCTTCGCTATAGTTGCAGTCATTTCCGTCTCTTGAAGACAGGTAATAATCACTTGTGCAAGTTCTTGGGGTTCTCCTGGTGTCACTAGAAAACCATTAAGTCCGTGTTCTACCAATTCCATTGCACCCCCAGCTTTTGCTGCAATTATAGGTTTTTCACATAGCATCGCCTCAACAATCACTCTGCCAAAAGGTTCTGGAGAAGTGGAGGTATGTGCTACCAAGTCACAAGCTGCCATTAATTGGGGAATATCTGAACGAAACCCTAAAAATTTGACGCGGTTTTCTAGTCCCAATTTGGCAACTTGTTGATGTAACTGTTGGACGTAATTTTGTTCGCCAAATAGTGCGTCACCAACTAAAATTGCTATTACTTGTGGGGGACATTGAGCAAGGGCATCAATTAAAATATGCTGCCCTTTCCAAGGTGCAAGTCGGCTAAAATGCCCAACTACAAATTTTCCTTGTAATTCCAAATTTTGCTGTAATTTTTTGATATTAGATTCATCAGTTTGATAATTTATTGATTCAAAGCCATTATAAACAACTTCGACAATATCTTGGCGTCCTCTTGCTTCTAGAAAAGCTGTTTTACTAGCTTGAGAATTAGCAATTACTAATGATGCAAAACGATTAGCAAGGTTGACAGCTATGTGAAGATTAATTTGGCTAAAGTGTTCTGGGGAAAGAATATCGTGTAAATGATAAACCAGAGGACGGCGACTGAAAAGACTTGCTATTGCTCCTACGACTAATGCTTTTTGGGTGTTGGCATAGATTAAATCGTATTTACGCGCTTTTTTAACTACCTTAATAATTAAAGGTATAAGTTGTCCTAAACTAGTTAAACCTTGGATTAAACTGCTTTCTTTGCGAACTGCGATCGCCTCAGTTCTCAAAACTTCTACCGGAATATTATTTTGCTGTAGTAACTCTTTAAATGAACCATCTGCAAATAAACCTACCAAAGCATCATCCCGATAGGGTTTAGCAATATCTATTAAACATAATTCTGCACCGCCTGGTTTACCGCTTTGGTCTAAAAAAAGAATTTTCATAAAACCTCTATTTTGTCAATCAATTTGATTCATTCCGCACCCATCGTTGTGTGATCTGAAGACGCGATGAATCGCATCTCTACAAAATTGTCTATTTGTCGAATTGTTTCAAAATGGTATTATTATGACTCGTGAATTCTGAATTCTATTCTAATAAAATCTTCCGGACTCGCAGGGCAATTTGATTCCAATCATAATGTGTAGTGGCGTACTGACGACAGGCTTCTCTTGAGGGGATAGGAATATTTCCTAGTAACGCTTGTTCTAATTTTTCTGCAATAGCTGAGGCTTCAATAGAAGTAGTAATTAAATCGGGTGAAAATTCTGCTAAAATTTCTGGCATTCCCCCCACGGGAGTGCATAAAACTGGAGTTCCAGAAGCTAGAGATTCAACTACTACTAATCCAAATCCTTCAAAAGATTGACTAGGCACTACACTTAACTCAGCAGCTTGATAAGCTATAGGCAATTGTTCATCAGGTAGAAAACCTAAAAATTTAACGTTGTCGTCTAGTCCTAATTCTGTAGCCTGTTGTTGTAGTGCAGCTTGGATGTGACCACGACCTGCGATCGCTAGCCAAATATCCGGTATTATCGGCTTAATTATAGCGATCGCTTGTAATAATTTATCAATCCCAGTTCGATGTACTAAGCGACGTGATGTAAATAAAATTCGACGATTATTGGGCCAGCCTAATTTTCTACAAGCTTCCTGAGGCGATAAATTTGGTTGAAACCAATCAATATCAACTCCACCAGGGATAACATTAATTTTGCTCCACGGTACTTGATATTTTTGATGTAAAATATTGCCAAATGCTTTGCTGAGAACGATAAAGCGATCGCATCGATTATAAGTCGTTTGTTCTATCAGCCAATGCTTGATTAAAAGACTGAGATTTTTATTAACCACTTCCTGTTTACTCTCAAAAGCCCAAGGGCCATGAAAGTTAAAAGTAACTGGTACTTTTTTTGGCAAAATATCTAAAATAGGAAAACTGTATAATGCAAAATGTAGATTAATCGCATCCGGCTTGTTTGTTCTAGTTTTCTGAAAGTTTCTGCGAATTGACCATAATCTTTGACAAATATTACTATCAACAGCAGCTAAGTTAGTCAGCTTAATTAGGGAATTTAGTTCAGCTTCTGGTAGACCGACTCCGCATAATTCAATCTGGTCTTGATTTGCTGCTAATTTATGAGTTAGTTCATAAATATACCTTTCTAATCCTCCGGGATTTTTCGGAAACCAGCCTAATCCCAAGGTGAGAATAGATGCAGATGTTGAAGCGAAATTTTCTTTTTGATTTACCACGGATATTTTTCCTATAAATTTATTCAAAAATATACAGAGTATCAATAATAGTTTTTTAGAGAACACCAATTTATAAACTATTTATATCTTCACGTCAACAAGCAATTAAAACCTGTGTTTTAATTAACTCGAACATACCGAAGATGATAAATATAATACCTGTTCTTCGAGGAAGACGAATGGTAGACAGTGAAAGGGAAAAAACACTATCAATTAATGGATATTTTCAGATTTGGTATTAATATTTACGATTTTGCAACCCCAAAATAGTAAATATTAATACCTAGAATATTTTTATGAGTTTGCTTAGATTTTTTGTGCGGATTTTGAAAATGATGATTGTATATACAGTTATTATGTTTAGATTGTGAACATAGATAAAAAATCTCACGCAGAGGCGCAGAGAGAAGAGAAATTTTAGCTATTGGCAAAAGATTAGGATTTTTGTAGAGAATTAAATAAGATTATATGAAGAATCAATTAGCGATCCGGCTAGGAAAACTCTATGAAGAGTTAAAAAAGTTATTCAATTTCAGATATTTACAAAGAAATAAAACTTTCAAATTTTTACTGAGTCTAATTGTTGGAGTGATGGTTACTACCATTGGCATTACAACAGATTGGGCAACAAGTGGAACATCCACACTCACCTATAAAACGTCGTGGATTGGTAATAGTATTGGCAGTGGAAATCTGCGAATACAAAACAATATAGAAGCAATGTATGTTACCCCGGATGGTACTGTGTATACTAACAGCCATTGGGATGAAGCAGGAACAGAAGCAGGAATATATAAGGATGGTAAAATTATAAATGCCCTTGGTGATACTCACGGTTGGGGTCGTGGCGGTGGCAAGGCTGTTACAGCTAATAGTAAATATATTTACATTGCCATGACTCAGGGTTTCATGGGCAATACAAAAGAAGATTATCCAGCAGAAGGAACAGCTTGGCACTGCGTTAGGCGTTATGATTTGTCGGGAAAACCTGCACCGTTTTCTGGGGGACGAGGCTGGGATAAAAGTATGTTAATAGTCAGTAATAAAAGCGAAATTACTGGATTAGCAATTCTAGGAAGTGAGTTGTATGTGAGTGATTTTGCTGCTAACCGGATTCGGGTTTATGATACTGATACGATGAAGGAACTTCGCAGCTTTACTGTTGCTAATCCAGGAGCGATCGCAGTTGATAAACAAAAAAATCTGTGGATTATCCAAAACAAAAATGGTAGTAATCCACCTAAGATTTTATATTATTCCCAAAGTGGCAAACAATTAGCCAAAAAAATTGCAGATATTGTTGAACCAACAGCGATCGCCATCGATTCTCAAGGTAAGCTGTTAGTAGCAGAAAATGGTTCGCTTCAGCAAATATTGATTTATGACATTAAAGATCAGCCAATAAAAGTAGCTAGTTTTGGCAATAAAAACGGTATTTATGCAGGAGTTCCTGGTGAAGTTCGAGATTTGAAACTTTACGGACTTACCGGAGTCGGCACAGATGCATCAGGTAACATCTATATAAATAGTAATGGTTTCAACAAATCAGGAACAGATTTGCGGAAATTTGCGCCATCAGGTAAACTACTGTGGCGATCGCTAGGCTTAATATTCGTTGATAATGCAGACGCAGACCCCAAAACTGATGGTGTAGATTTATTCACCAAACAAGAACAATATCAAATGGATTATAGTAAGCCTGCTGGTAAGCAATGGACTTACAAAGCCTACACCTTAAATCCTTTCAAATATCCTCAAGATCCACGTTTGCATACATCACCAGATGCAACCTTTGTGCGCCGCATCCAAGGTAAACCGTTTTTGTTCCTCACAGATATGTATAGCAGCTTTCTGCAAATATATCGTTTCAATCCCACCGCAGACGGAAAAGTTGCCATACCAGCCGGAATGTTTGTTGGTACCAATGGCGCAGATAAACCATTTCTGAGTGGAAATTGGCCGCCCTATCAACCAGAAAAAGGCGAATGGATTTGGCGAGACAGCAACGGTAACGGCAGATTTGAAAACAACGAATATGATACCAGCAAAGATTATCCCCATATCGGCGGTTGGTGGGTAGACAGCAAAGGAGATGTTTGGAAAGCTTTGCGAACCCAAGATAGTACTGGTATCCGACATTATCCATTACAGGGAATTGATGCTAAGGGGAATCCCATCTACAGCTATAGTTCAATGGAAAAGCAAACTACTCCTCAGATATTTAACGATTTGCGGCGCATTGAATATTTCCCCCAAACAGATACCATGTATTTGTCAGGCTTCACAGTAGATCATCCTGCATTTGGTGACGATACCGGAGTTGTGGGATCTGAAATTGCCCGTTTTGACAATTGGAGTAAAGGAAATCGCACTCCTCGCTGGCGGGCTATGATTCCTTACGACACCACCGGCAAACGCGAAGTTTCTACAGCTGCGATGAGTGTGGCCGGAGATTATGTTTTCGCTGTCGCAGTTAAAACCGCAGAGGTATATGTTTACAATGCAACCACAGGAGTGGAAGTACAAAAGTTAAAACCAGGCCCTGAAGTTGGCAGCGAAAGTGGCTGGATTGATATACCTTATGGTATCCGCGCTTTTCGGCGTTCCAATGGCGAGTACTTAGTATTTGTAGAAGAAAATTGGAAAGGAAAAGTGATTATGTATCGCTTAGCAGGGTGAGCATTTATATCGATTTTCTCCTGGACATGATATTATTTATGAAGGCTATGTTTTTCGTTCAACAAAACAAGCCTTCATTTTTTGTTTCACTGCGTAATTCCTATTTCAGCCAGAGCTTTACATCAGTTGGCATTCCCTAGTTCAGTCAGGGAACAAGAAATTAGGAGCATGAAACAGTGTTTTGGAAATTTGTAATCAGTGTTTTACTATTGCCCACTTGCCTGGGATTAGAAATAGCCGCAGCATCTGAAAAAAATGAGTTGCAGATGCTACTAAATTCTGAGGAATTAAGCACCCCAATCGTGCAGACGGCGAATCAAGATATCGTGAATTACTTGCCAAATTCAGTTACAGAATATTCCTCAGTTCCAAAAGATTCAGAAGCTGATACTGAAAAATTAAAACATCGAAAATACCGACGCTATCACCGAAGGCATCGTCGATATTATCGTCATCGTAGGCAGTATCATCAACGGTATAGAAATTATTACCGTCAAAGGCTTTACTATCAGCAAAATATTTATTACCGTAGACGGTATCACAATCGATACAGAAATTACTACCAAAAAGTTCATCACCCTCTGTACTGTCATTACCTGAGAAACTATGACTATCTACATAGGAATTCTCATGGCCGTTGCTATTAAGCTAATTTAGTCATTAGTCATTAGTCATTAGCATAGGACAAAGGGCAAATAACTAATGACAATGACATACAGTAGATTTAAGCTTAGTGAACTACACCATCTAGGCCTGGTAGGTAGTTAGGGAACCCCAAAAAATAAATTATTCCAATTTCTGAACTCAACACAACTGTTTTCTCCCCTGCCCCCTGCTCCCTGCCCCCCTGCCCACATAACGATGGAATATTTTTTTACTTGGAAGTCCCTTAGAGAGCTATTCTATTTCTGAATTCTGCTTTATTTTTCTTCAATTACCTTTCGTTGCTTTTCAGTTAGATGCATTGCAACTCCTTTTTCATAATAAGCTGCTTCATTAATAAAAATCGGATAAACGGTAGATACTCCCTCATATAAAATATCTTTCCCTGCAAAAGTCCGAAATATTGGCTCACCTGGATTTAGAGGTTGATAATCCCGAAACTGAAGCTGGGGATGAATCATCGCTTGAATTTCACCGCCTTCATCTCTGGGATAATCAATAGTCCCAATATATTCATAAAATGTAACCGTGTTGTCTGTCTGTGGGATATTACCTTGGTTATACCATTGAAAATAGTCCAAAATTGCATAAATAAGCTGTTCTGTTTGTTGAAACAATTCAGCATTTAAGACATTTTGAGCCACAGCACCAACTTCGATGACAAAACCTAATTCACACAAAGAACGCAGAAATCCACCTTCCTTTGATTGGGAATTAACATACACTCTCACTAAAGGGTTTATCGAACTTAAATAAGCAGCTAATTGCAGTAAAAAAGGATGCATGTCACAAAAAATTAAACTTAGCCCCATATTGGCAGTAGTGCTATGTAAATCAATGATTACATCTACAAAAGGGTGACTTTGCGGTTGCAGTATTTGTTTAATTTCTTTCGCCCGCTGATCTTCATAATTTAAGAGATTTGGAGTTTGTAAGTTTTCATTGCTGAAGCAACGATTTAAATCTTTGTCAATGTAACGTTTACCTTCTGCAATAGCTTTGGTATTACCAAGTAATGCAAAATTTTCTAAACTTTGCCTGTTAATTAAATTTGGATATTGCTGAAATTTTTTGACTAAGTATACTCCTGTTAACTCATTACCGTGAGTTCCTCCAACGATCGCCACTCGTTCAATCTGACTCATAAAAACCTCGCAATCAAAGCTTATAGGCTAGACATTATAATGCCCACCCTACTCTGGTTTATTGATATAAAAACGGCTATAAGAATTAAAATAAACAAAATGCTATTATATGTCCAATATTTATTTAGCTTATAGAATATATATAAAAGATATAATAGCTAGAGCAATGATAGAACTTCGACATCTGCGATACTTCATCGCTGTGGCTGAAGAATTAAACTTTAGCCGTGCAGCTGAACGATTGCATATTGCTCAGCCACCTTTAAGTCAACAAATTCAAGCCCTAGAAGCAGAACTAGGGCTAAAATTATTTGAACGAAAAAAACGCCCTCTACAGCTAACTGCTGCTGGACAAGTCTTTTTAGCAGAAGCACATTTAGTATTAACTCAGTTAGAACAAGCAATTACCTCTGCACAAAAAGTCAGCCGGGGTGAAATTGGACGCTTGGTGGTGGGAACTAATAGTTCCGTTGCTAACAGTGTTTTGCCCGATATTCTGCAAACTTTTCATCCTCTATTTCCAGAGGTGATACTGGTGTTGCGGGAAGTTAGTTCTTCCCAGCAAGTAAACCAACTGCGCGATCGCTACATTGATATTGCTTTTGAACGGTTACCCAATGCCAATTTAAATGATAATTCTTTCAGTTTTCTGCCCATTTTACAAGAGCCTTTAGTCGTTGCTTTACCAGAAAAACACCCTCTAGCAGCCCAGTCCCAAATTCCACTCATTGCCTTAGCAGATGAACCTTTTGTTTTACCCCCAACGGACTTAGTACCGTCATACAGCCAAATTATTAGCCTTTGTCAGCAGGTGGGTTTTTCCCCAAAAGTAGTACAAGAAGCAACTTGGATGGTAACTGTACTCAGTTCCGTTGCGGGTGGAGTTGGAGTAACATTGCTTCCCGCTAATGCCCAAAGTCTCCAGCGAAAAGGAGTTGTCTACAGACCAATTCAAGGAGAAAACTTAACTTCAGAATTAGCTGTGGTTTGGCGACGCGATGATACATCCATTGTTTTGCACCAATTTTTAGAAGTGACAAAGAGTGTGGCACAAAAACAAAAAATCGGGAATGGGGAATAGGGAATATGGAATAGGCAAGACAAACTATTGCCTCTTGCCCTTTGCCTCTTTTCAACTAGTAACTTACGATAATGCTTAAACAATTGGTCTTGAGGGAAATTTATGGAGTACAATTTTCAAGCATTGGCTGAACTTTACAAAAACGCACTCCTCAACGATGTCCTCCCATTTTGGGAAAAACATTCCCTTGATTGGCAGCAAGGCGGCTATTTCACCTGTCTCGATCGCCAGGGAAAAGTTTATGATACAGATAAATTTATCTGGCTACAAAACCGCCAAGTGTGGACTTTTTCCATGCTTTACAACCAGTTGGAAAAACGCGAAAATTGGCTGAAAATCGCCAGTAATGGCGCTAATTTTCTCGCCCAACACGGCAGAGATAGTGATGGCAACTGGTACTTTGCCCTGACTCGTGAAGGAAAGCCACTGGTTGAGCCTTACAATATTTTTTCTGATTGCTTTGCGGCAATGGCGTTTAGTCAATATGCACTCGCATCTGGCGAAGACTGGGCGACAGATGTGGCAATGCAAGCTTACAACAACGTTTTACGCCGCAAAGATAATCCCAAAGGCAAATATAATAAGACGTATCCCGGCACACGTCCGATGAAATCATTGGCTGTACCGATGATTTTAGCCAACCTGACTCTAGAAATGGAATGGTTGTTGCCAAAAGAAACCCTAGAAAATGTTCTAGCTGAGACTGTCCGCGAAGTCATGACGGATTTTCTCGACCCAGAACGGGGACTGATGTACGAAAATGTTGCCCCTGACGCTTCCCACATCGATTGTTTTGAAGGACGGTTGATTAACCCAGGTCACGGTATCGAAGCGATGTGGTTTATCATGGACATCGCCCGTCGGAAAAACGATACCAAAACTATTAACCAAGCTGTTGATGTGGTGCTAAATATCCTGAATTTTGCTTGGGATAGCGAGTATGGCGGATTGTATTACTTTATGGATGCAGCCGGTCATCCTCCACAGCAACTCGAATGGGATCAAAAGCTGTGGTGGGTTCACCTAGAGTCTTTGGTTGCATTAGCGATGGGTTATCGCTTGACAGGGCGTCAGGTATGTTGGGAATGGTATCAAAAGATGCACGATTACGCCTGGTCACACTTTGCTGATACTGAGTTTGGTGAGTGGTTTGGCTATCTCAATCGCCGAGGAGAAGTCTTGTTAAACCTTAAAGGCGGTAAATGGAAAGGATGTTTTCACGTACCGCGGGCGTTGTATCTTTGCTGGCGGGAGTTTGAGACGTTGCGCTCGCAGTTAGTGTAATCTTCGCTAGTGTACAAGTAAAAGTGAAATCAGTGCGATGAAAATGGATGTTGTCACACCTAAAAGATTTACGATCGCTGAATACCATCAATTGATTGAACTCGGATTTTTGAAACAAAGCGATCGTATTGAATTACCCTCGTTCTTATACATTATCAATTCAACCCGATGCAGGATTTCAACAGGTACTAAGTGTTTTAAAACGCATTGGTCAATTAATTCTGTTGTAGTCAGTTCCCTAATCACAAACTAAATTCGGCTGCATTATCCTCATCCACATCTGCATCTTTCCCTACAGCAGTCGGTTTAAATTTAGGGTTATGAATTAATTCCCCAAATGAAATTCCTGGATTTTGGAAAAGAATATTTAGCACACTCATAAAATCCCGCACAATTTCCCCTGGCGTTAGCAATGCTTCTGCACCCAAGCGATTAACAATTTCTTGCACAAACTCTTTTAACTCACGATTTGTTAAAGTCTGTTGATAACCGAAATTAAGTGCATGAATTTCAGCTAAACGTTGCAAAAGCGTCAAAATTTCTGTTTCACTTAACGGGTTGAGCCGAATCACTGGCCCTAAATGTTCCTGAACATTAGCTTGTGTGACAAAACGACTTTCTTTAGTGCGTCTTCGCCAAGCTTGGTCTGCAAAAAGTCCTCTATTTGGATCTTCTAAAAATTTGGTTGTTCCACCAACCAAAATACCAAGATGTTCTGCTTTACATTGCATGGTATCGTTAAACATTGCTAAGAGTCGGTTATAATTCTTTTCCCGCGTGACAGTAGTAGATATTTGATATAAATGTACAGCTTCATCAACTAGAATGAACAGTCCTTTATAGCCAATCTCAGCTACAAATTTAGCAAACAATTTGATGTAGTCATACCAACTATCATCATCAATAATAACGCGGACTCCCAAAGCTGCTTTTGCCTCAATTTTAGTAGTAAATTCTCCACGCAACCAGCGCATTGCGGCATTTTTTAAATTATCATCATCCAATCGATAGCCACGCCAATAAGCGATAATAACGCTACCAAAATCAAAACCGTGAACTAAATCTTCAATATATTGAACTACTTCCCTAATTTTTGATTCAACTTGGTCATCAAAACCATCGTCATTCGGACGCATTTCAGTTTCTTTAACCACTTCTTGTTGAATTTTATTAATCCATCCTTCCAAAATCGAGACTAAAGCACCACCATCAGGACGAGTTTTTGTAGCTAGATGGCTCATTAATTCTCGATAGGTTGCTAAACCTTCATTGTTACTTCCTGCTAACCGGCGTTCAGGTGATAAATCAGCATCAGCTACGACAAAACCTTGCTCCATTGCTCGGTTACGAATTAATTGCAGTAAAAAGCTTTTACCTGAACCGTAATTACCAATTATAAACCGAAATGCTGCTACACCTTCTGCAATATCATCAAGATTTTGTAATAGGCTTTGGAGTTCTTTTTCTCGACCTACTGCTATATTTTCAACTCCCACTCTTGGTACTACCCCTGCACCAAGGGAATTAATCAAAGCAGTGGATATTTTTTTCGAGATTTTGAGCTTTGCCATGTATTACACTTCACTTTATTCTAAACGCAGAAGCACGCAGTTACTAAGTAAGGTATATTCTTACTTTATTAACAATCTTACAACGTCAGAATTCATAATTTAGAAGTCAGAAGACTTTTCTACTCCAGTTTAAATAAACTTACACAACCAAGCGTGTTATGGGTTATCGATTTTCTATTCATCCTCGATTCTGACGAATGACGCCTTTCTTCTTACATTTGAGCATGTCTATCCATAAGCTCGTCATACATTACAATCATTTTTTTTACATGGGTCTTATGCTCCTGATAAACTTCTGGAATTTCCGAATCTGAATCAATTATTAATTCACCAATAGTATCATTTGCGCGTTCATTGATAGAATCGATTAGTAGATTCGGCATGGTGATATTTGCTTCAGCAATTTTTTTAATAGTAGCCTTGGTATTGTCTTCTTCGACTATAGCTTTTAATACTTGTAATTCATATCCTGGTAAACTTTCTAAAAAATTAGCCCATTCTTCTGGTATATCTTCTGATGTATTAACTTCTGGAGAATCTCTGGTTACTGAAGATTCTATTATTTCAGTAAAAGGAAACAATTCAATCTCATCTTCTTTAGAATCATCAACTAAAAGTTCTGGGTTGAAGGTTTCTGCTTGTTGGAGTAATTCCCACACTTGATTTTGCAACAAGTCTCGTTCCTCTTGCAATAATGAAACTTGTCCTTGTAATTGCTGTAATTCTTCTTTGTGCGTTGCTATTTGAGTTTGTGACGTATTCAAGAAAGCTTGGATATTTTCTCTTTCGGTTATTTTAGCTATCAGTAATTCGTTTTCTTTATTTACTTTAATTTCTAATTCTTGAATTGCAATTCGCAGTTCGTATAATTTTTCTTCTAATTGGGGTTTGAGTCTGCCTAAAAGAGTTAAGTTACTTTCAACTTCTTGTTTTTGTTGCTGGAGTTCAGAAATTTGACTTTGCAACTGAGTGATTTCGGCACGAGATATATGGCAATTCGATTCTAAACGACGCTTTTCTCCTGTGAGGTTAGCAAAAGCATCGTTCAATTCTGCATGATTTTTTTCTAAGTTATTCAGTTCAATTTGCAAATTGCTGATTTCAGTCTCTAACTGCTTTTTTTGACCAGCAAATGTTCTGACTTCTCGATTCAGACTATCCCTTTGGCTACGGTTTTCAATTACTTGATTTTGCAGTTGTTGTGACTCTGCATATAATAACCTATGATGTTCTTCAATTTGAGTGATTTCTCTAACAATACGAGCCTTTAATCCCTCCATTTCTTTAATTCGCTTTCGGAGAGAACCTAAGATAAACATTTCATAATTTCTGCGTCGCTTATCTACGAATAATGCTGCTCCATAGATAATAAATGCAGTAATTATACCTGTGAGAAAGGCTTTATTAAAATCCCAGTTGGGAACGAGGCTAAGTCCAAAACTCACACTAAAGGCAACTATGCCTAAAATAAATCGATTACTGATCGTTACTGATTGCATGTTGCTGGTTGTTAGCGTAGTTAAGCGATCGGAATAACCAGTTTTCATAATAATTTGTAATTCGTGATTTAAATATACATATAAGCATACTGAGTAAAATTGATTTTTAAATTGTGGTTTTTGGTATCATAAGTCCTTTAAAGCTTATAATCATAATTCTTCGTGTAGAACATTGTTACCTAAGAAACAGAAAAGTGTCATTATCAAGAATTTAATTTTAATTTTCAGTTGTAGATGTATTGTTATTTGTTCCATGAAATAGTTTTAAATCTGCTTTTAAAAAGTCGATAAACTGCCGTGCTGTGCGTCCAGAACGACCATTGTGGCGAGTTGCCCACTGTAGTGCTTGATATTCCAAGTCTTCTTCGGTAATATTAATTTCAGCTTCTGCTGCTAAATGGCGGATAATGTTTAAATAAGTTTTCTGATTGGCTGGTTCAAAAGTTAAGGTTAAACCAAAGCGATCGCTAAAGGAAAGCTTCTCCTGCATCGTATCCCAGGCATGGATTTCATCGTTATCCTTAGGCGCGGGTCTATCCACAAAAAACTCCCGAATTAAGTGACGGCGATTAGAGGTAGCATATACAACTACGTTTTGCGGTCTTGCAGTTAAATTACCTTCCAAAACTACCTTCAGTGCTTTAAAAGCATCATCATCTTCTTCAAATGAAAGGTCATCGACAAAGATAATAAATTTTTGTGACACTCCTCGTAAATGTTCTACAATTTCTGGTAAATCTTTTAAGTCCGATTTAGCGACTTCCAACAAACAAAGAGAGCGTTGGGCTTTGCCATTGTCGGAGACATCGCTATATTCATTTAATAAAGATTTCACCAAAGAAGATTTTCCCGAACCACGACTACCATAAAGTAATACATGCAGTGCTACCTCTCCTGATAATAAAAACTCTGTATTTTTGAGCAAAGCATCTCTTTGAGACTCGTAACCGACAAGGGTGCTAAGCTTAACGGGATCTGGATATTGGATACCGATAAACCGTCCAGCTTGCCAGCGGAAAGCGCGATATTGGGCAAATAAACCAGAACCATATCGTTGATAATAAGCTGCTAACTCTTGTACAGCATCACCCCAATTATCTAACTCCTGTAGATATGCAGCAAATTTTGTCTCTACTCCCAGCAATTCTTTTTCCTCATACCACACTACTGGTGAAATTGGCAGATAAGCAATAGTTTGCACCCACTCGCTCAAAGAAGCGCTGCTACATTCATAAAGACTTTGCAATACTTGTAAGTCGTGCTGAACTGCTGCTACTAAAGCTGGGGATAAGTCCTCAAATTTCCGTTGTTGAGCAAGTCTTGTAAAGGGGTTCTCACAAAAGAGAATTTGAGTGATTATGTAATCTTCCCAATTTTGATTTTTCGCAGCCAAAGCATGGAAATAACTGCCGTAGGCTTGCAGACAACCGCGTGCATCGGCATCAGTGTAACGTATAGCTTGCAACAGGTCAATAAATGCCGTTCCCACTTCGCCTTGAAGAACAGACTGGTAGAGTAAAAGTGACGCTGCTTGGCGTTGGAGATATTGAATTTTTGTATGGGAGGAAGTACTTGGCATTGGCATTGCTTGATTATTCATCAATCAACTGGGTGATGTAGCTAAACAGCTATGGTAAATTGTCTGCTGACCCTGGCAGCAAAATCAAAATCTACATAGGTTTTAACAATGAATTTAAGTATAATCGCTGCTTTTGCTTACGGCATATTAGCGATCGCTGGTGGCATTATTGGCTATATTCAAGCTAGAAGCAAGGTTTCACTTGTGAGTGGTAGCATTAGCGGTTTATTACTAATTATTGCCGCTTACCTCCAACTCCAAGGACAAGCTCAGGGTTTAATTTTAGCTGTGTTCGTTACTGCTGTTTTAGTAGTCGTCTTTGCATTTAGACTCGCTAAAACGCGCAAATTTATGCCTGCGGGATTGATGACTATTTTAGGTATGCTAGCGTTGGCGGTAATGCTAAATGAAATTGTGACCATCAAGTAGCATTAGTTTTAACGTCCCTAAACAGCCTCTTTGTTTTTGGCATAGGATTACTCTCCTTATTTTGAGTACTTTTATTAGTACATTTATATTACAGTAGAGTTGCTATCCTTGCCTAATATTTTGCATCACACGAGTGGGTAGTACAGCTGTGCTACCCCACTGGCGTTCTTATCAAAACAATTCCCCGCGTCAGCCTAAACGATAAATCTTTAACCGAACCTGATATTACTCACTCTTGGCTGTCCGGCTAAAAACTCGGTAATATAGCCAAGTACTAGTTTCCTTCAAGGGAAACAGCAGATAAGTCAGAGGATTGATTGTCACAATAATATTTCGGAAGTCTCGCTTTGCTAAAAACAAGACAAGACGAGCAACTTGCTGTGCAGACATTACTCCATAAGGGTTAAGTTTACTCTTAAAGGGGCCAAGAATTAACTTGCGAATGATACAATTCTCATCCAAGCGCTTAAGGGTGACAATATCTCCTAGCGATCGCTTACTAAGTTCATAAAGGGGACTCAATGCTGGCGACACCTCAGCTTCAGAAGTGTTAACCCAAATTTCCTTAGTTGCTTTGGCTTGTGGCCCTGTGACAGTGGTCAAAAATATATCCATCAACCGCAATGCAGAAAATGTATTCACCTCATAGGAAGAATTGATAGCCTCTGGTGTGCGGCTCGTGTAGACATTGACTCCGTGGTTGATAATTAGAATATCGATTTTCTGTAAACTCTCCCTGAGATTAGCTTCATCACCCAATTGCCAGGGAACCACCTTTACCCCAGTTTGCTCTCCTAATCTTTCTGGATTTGTGGTTAATGCCACGACTTTAGCATTACACTTGACGAGTTCAGCCGTTAATGCTTGCCCCAAAGCTCCTGATGCTCCAGTTAAAGCCACGGTTTTACCCTTGAGAGATAGTCCTGTTCCCAGTATTTTATCGACTAACGGAAAGACACCACTGTAATAAGCGTTGACATCATCAAAATGATGTCGCCAATGATAAGACCGATTTACCCACCAAATAGATGGAATGGTTTCTAAAGGGCCGGGTAAGTGATTGTAGTCTGTATCAATTTTTCCCTGAAAATATCGTAAAGACGCGCCGTACAAGAACGTGCAAGCATAACCTACTCCCAGCCATAAACCCCTTTGTGGGACAATTAAAGCAGTTAACGTTAATGCGACTACTAGTAAGCTCGATTCTAAAATGTCGTGATAAAGCTGAGATTCTTGGTAAATTTTTAAAGAAACAACCGATAAATCCCGGCGATAGGCCATGTGGTGTTTATTGTGCCATTTTGCAAGCCAATTCACCTGGTGACACAAAGCATGGTAAATGTCTCTTAAGACCTCAGCAAGTAAAACCGAGAACAGCCCCCAACTAGCAAACTGTAAGCAGGCATTGACTAAAACCCAATTTATCTGTAAATTTGCCCCAATTTCAACCCAGCTTTGTGCAAATGTTTTTATCATGTTGGTTTACACTCGTTTTTCTTAATCATTCTTCATGATGGATTAAGGTCGAGTCTAGAGCAAGAGTAGCAGAAGGGCAGGGGGGCAGGGGAGGCAGAGGGAGCAGGGGAGGCAAGGGAGGCAGGGGAGGCAGGGGAAGAAAAACTAATGACTAATGACTAATGACTAATGACTAATGACTAATGACTAATGACTAAT
>NZ_CAWUDO010000103.1:0-25085 GCF_963920935.1 Nostoc sp. CCY 9925
CTCAGTATTTACTTATCTTTACATAGTTTAGTTTTTTCGCGCCGACTTACTTAGTCGGTATTATGGTAAGTTCCAGCCAGAGAATTTGGTGTTTAATGCTAACCTGCAAGAATTTTCTCAAAAAATTACTTATATCACTTGTCTACAAACAGGTGGAAAATTATCTACTGAAGAAGCTTACGAGCAAATTAAGGTGCTTTGGAAACAACTGAAACATAGCAAAAAGGAACTAGCTATTGGTGTGAATAAAGATGTTTAAAGTTTTAAGAATTTTTAGGATATTTTCGATACATTTCATAAATAAAATTATCGAATTTTATCAAAAATCTTAAAAAAGTAAACAATTAATATTACCGTCAAGGGTTTCCAGATGGAGTGAATCAGTTTCTGGAGGCTAAATCAGGAATGGGTTTAATAGACCTCTTGCAAAAGTTACTTTTGCAAGAGGGGGGAAAGGGAAAAGGTTAAAGGGAAAAGGGTTTTTATGAGCCGCTTTCCCCTTTACCCCTTACCCTTTTCCCCACTTCTGCAAGAAGTCTAATGACAATAGGTGCGTTGGCTATGGTTTTGCGTTGTCAGCAGCGATCGCACTTTAGCATTCACCAAAACACCTAATTATAATTAAAACAGTGATCCCCACGACAAAGCAGCTTTAATCGGGTAATCCTAAAGCATCGAAAATCTGGTGACTGGCTGGCCGATTTGACAAAATTTTTGGTAAAAAATCCGAAAAGCAATTAACTAAACTTGTAGTTGATGATGCGATCCATCCGAATGTATAGTAACTTTTTGCAATTCAGTAGGGTATCTTCTCCGAAACACTCTTCGTATTGCACATCATCAACAAGCGCCATCAACTTTTTTGAACAGGAGTTATGCTATGACGCCGCGACTGACTCAAGAGGAATTAGCACAAATAGTCACTGAAGTCGAAAGTCTGCAAACGCGTCGAGAAGCAGAATTAGACCAACAGCAGGTTAAAGAAATTTTACAGGAGATGAATTTACCGCCAGAGTTACTAGATGAGGCACTAATTCAGTTGAGTCGTCGCCAAGTACTCTCAGTGCAGCAACGCCGGAATCGATGGATTACCTCTGGAGTGGTGGCACTCTTAGCGGTAGTGAGTGCATCTACAATATTCGTGATGCAGCAACATAATTCTGCACTTGCTCGTGTTTCTGCTCAACAAGACCAGATCGCTTTGGCAAAAAGTAATAGTGGCAATTTAGAAACAATTTCCCGCCAAGCCAATGCAGAAGTTTTTTATCGTGTCATATTGAAGGATGCACCTTTGGGTAAAAAACTGGCTCTCTCTTGTAATTGGATTGACCCGAACGGTCAAATTGTCAAGCAAAACAGCTATCAAACCCGCGAAATTAATACTTCTGTTTGGAATACTCAGTGTCGCCATACGATTAATTCAGCTGCTAAGGTTGGCAAATGGCAGGTGCAAATGTTTTTGGAAGGCCGTCAAATTAGCGATGAAACCTTTCAAGTAAACTAGTACAGCACGGCGTAAATAAACCACCCATTCTAAATCAACGAAACGCTGGTGTTGTATTAATTTTGAATTTTGAATTTTGAATTTTGAATTCCGCCTTGCGGTACTAGTCCAATATGGGCAACATCCCACATCATTTTCTTGGGTATTGGGGTTACGGCGTTCAACATCAGTTGCAAGCGCTATTAACTAATGTTTTGGAAAACCTCTCTCCTCCAAGGGGAGAAGCTTTGAATTTTTACCAAGCAGAGAATGGGTTAGGTCTGGTTTTGAAAGATGAGATAAAAAGTCAGTTCTCTCAACAAAAAAATTATCTTTTTCCTGTTTGGAATGTTGTTTATATAGGACTGGATAGAAATTATTCACTGTTAAAAAATCAAATTGCTGGTGTTTCGGTGTCAGGAATATTCAGTTCGCCTGATGCTTGGGTAAGTCTGGAGGAAAATAATTGCCTAATTTTGGGCAGAGAACCTTTCGGAAAAGTGCCTTTGTATTGGACTGTGCAAGGACAAGTAATCTGGTTTGCAACCCAACTGCAACTACTCTTACCGATTTTGCAACAACGAGATGTTAGCATTCCTGGCTTATATGGCTATAGCTGTTTTTCCTATGTTCCGACACCTTTAACTCCTGTGACTGGAGTGTTTGCAGTGACCGCAGGGACTGAATTGATTTGGCAGAGCGATCGCAATTTAGGTATCCTGCAAACACCTAAATCTCAAAATATCAATTCCTGGCGGCAAGCCCCAGAACAGCTAACAGATGAAGCTACGGCAATTAGCGAATTACAAATCCTCCTGAAAAATTCCATTGAGCAACAAATTGCTGATTTAAAGGATGAACCTGTGGGGGTATTTCTTTCTGGCGGACTTGATTCTTCTGTGGTGGCGGCGCTGCTGGTGCAAGCAGGGGTAAAAGTTCGCGCTTACACTTTGGATTTTGGTAGTGCAGGCATTCCTGAATATCCCTACGCCGAACAAGTCGCCCAATTTCTGAAAATTCCTTTAGTAAAAGTAGCAGCGACGCCAAATCAGATCAAAAATGCTTTCATTCCGACGGTGGAAGCATTGGATTTACCTTTTGGAGATGGGGTATGTGTGCCGTTGTATCTCCTATCTCAAAGGGCTAGCGAAGAAACTCGCGTCATTTTTAATGGGGAAGGTGGAGATCAATTATTTGCTGGTTGGACGAATAAACCTTTAATTGCCGCAGGTGTTTATCAGTCAGAAAATCCAGCCAAAGACGAAACTTTTATCCAGCAATATCTCCGCACTTTTCACCGACTTTGGGGATACGAATCTCAAGTTTATCAGCCAGAAATCTATGCTCAGATACAGAATTTGCATCCTGAAGATTGGCTGTTGGCAGCTCTCGATGCTACTGAGTGCCCATCTTTGCTGCATCGCCTCCGCCGTGCTAGTTTGATGCTCAAAGGAGCGCAGAATATCCATCCCCGTGCTACTGCTTTGGGCTTGGCTCATGGATTGTGGGTGCGATCGCCTTTTTGTAATCTAGATTTAGCACAGTGGACATTCGGTTTGTCTGGAGAACTTTGCTTACAGGGAGCCTGTGAAAAATATATCCTCAAACGTGCTGTAGAAAATTGGCTACCGCCCGAAATTGTCTGGCGACAAAAGCGTGGTATGGGAGTTCCTTTAACTTCTTGGTGTCTAAATGATTTTTGGCATCAAATTGGTGTCTGGCTAAATCCAGAAATACTGGGCGCTAATAATCATTTCTATCCAGACATCGCCGCCCAAATTGTCGAAGGTAAATTGGCAGGAGCTATTCAAGGTCGTCGGATTGGTGAGATTCTCTGGTTACTTATTATGTGGCAACTTTGGCGATCGCACTTCTTAAATGAAAACTTCAGCAAACAATCTTGGAATCATCCGTTTTGGTTACCCCGTTGGCTATGGAAAAATTACAAAATAATTCGTAATTCGTAATACTTCTCTACGAGAGGCTGCGCCAACGACTGCGCTCAGTACAAGTTCGTAATTGATAGACGGAGCAACTCAGTTTAAATTATGGAGAGTCACAAATTTGATAACTTTCAAACTTCTCTTAGTCCGCCGTTTTGTTGGGAACAGGCGCAGGATTTAGTAAGTACTTACGGTTCTCCACTTTATGTTTATGATGGCGATCGCTTACGCCAAACTATTGAGTATATTACTCAAGCTGTCAGCTATCCTCGTACACAATTTCGCTTTGCCAGCGTCACTAATGGTAACATTGCGCTGTTAAAAATTTTTCGCTCTGCTCGCTGGGGACTCCACGCCAATACGCCAGGAGATATTTATCTGGGTTTACAAGCAGGATTCCATCCCAGCGAAATTGTCTACAGTGGTAGCAATTTAAACCGCGCAGAGATGATACAGGTTCTAAATTGGGGAGTCACAACTCTCAATTTAGATAGTCTGGATCAGTTGCGGTTGTGTTGCCAAATCTTAACTGACGGTACAACTTCCCCTCTGCCTCTCTGCCCCCCTGCCCCCCTGCCTCCCCGCCTGGGTTTACGTTTGAATTTGCCGGAAATTACCGGAGATAGCCGCATTGGTGTGCGTCCTGAGGAATTTGATGGGGCGATCGCTTTGACTGGTGAGGTTGGACTAAAGTTGAGTGGTTTACACTTCTATCGGGGGACGGGAACTAATGCTACAGCAGCTTTCACCGAGGTAATTGATCAGGTAATTGCTACAGCACAACTGTTACCAGATTGGGAATATCTCGATTTTGGTGGTGGCTTTGGCTATCCCTATCATCACAAGAAAGTAGGGTTTGATTGGGAAATATTTGGGGCTGAGCTAAGCCAGAGAATTGGGCGTTTAGGAAAGAAAATTGATTTAGTAATTGAACCGGGACGAGCTGCGATCGCTGGATGTGCAACTTTGCTTGCTCAAGTTGTTTCTGTAAAATGGCAAAAAGACAAACAAATTCTCGGAGTTGATACCACCGTTGCTAATCTTTCAGTACCTTCAGTACACGGCGGCTACCGAGAAATAGTTACTTGGAAAACAGGACAAGGGGAAACAACAGGATGGCGAAATAAGGAGAAAGACTTATTGCAAGTTGTCCCCCTGTCACCTTGTCCCCTTGTCCCCTTGTCCCCTTGTCTCCCTACTCCCCACTCCCTATTTACAACTGATGTTTGTGGTAACACAACTTACTCCAGAGATTATCTAGGGAAAAATTGCCAACTCCCAGCATTAGAAATTGGTGATGTTATTGCCATTTTAGATGTGGGTGCTTATGGCTATGCTATGTCATCTCACTTTTTACACCGCCCTAAACCTGCGGAAGTTTTGTTAGAAAATGACAGACATCGCCTAATTCGCCAACGGGAAGATTACAATGTTCTGCTGGCAAATCAGGTGTTGGATAACTAACAATTTACTACTAACATCGAAAAAAAATTATGAAGTGTATTAAATGTGGAACTGATAATAAATTAAAAGACCGGACAGCTAATAAAGGTCGGTGTGTAAAATGCAATCATCCGTTTGCTTTTGAACCGACGAGTATGGGAAAAGCTAAGATTACAGACCCGATGTTCGCAAAAGTTTTATCCGAGATTTCTGGGAATAACAGCTTATTTTTTACACCAAAGCAATTATTCTATTTTTTAAATTTGCGTCTTGGAAGTAAGTCATTCGCTTCAGTATTTAGTTCGTTATTTGTATATTTATTCTGGAGTCTGGTGATAGGTTTCGGGTTGGCTAATTTCACTAGTGGGAATCAAGAAATAGTTGCCTTGGCACTGTTTATTTTTAATTCATTTTATATTTTTAATATTTTTCAGAATAGTGATTCTCAGAAACTTAACCCCAAAATCCGTAGAGCCAATGCCAGAGTTTTACAAATTATCGGAATTATCATTCTTGGTGGAGGAATTTCTGCCAGCATATTGGTGATAACTTCCTTCTATGCATTTACCTTGAGCGTCATCATGGGAATGGTGTCAATATACTTGGGAACTCAACAACTACAAAACCCCGGACTATCAACACAGGAATTCTTATTTTCTCAAAACGAGTTTGAAAATTGGGTAAATCGGTGGCGACAAATTAATGGTTTAATTATCAAAATCCTTCCTTCACCACGCGAAGACAATACTCTCACTACATTTAATCCTGATGTTACTGCTTACAGTTTTGATAGGTTAGTCGTTTGCGATCGCGCCACCATTGCTCAACTCTTAATCGCTAATAATTTTCATTTTGAAAATAACTGTGCAATTCTCAGCATCACTGGTTATCCTCAAGGTATTTTTGAAACTATGATGCAAATGCTACGTCGCAATCCCGATTTGAAAGTCTATGCACTCCATGATTGCAGTCCCCAAGGAATCAGTTTAGTTCACCATCTACGCACTAGCCCTAAATGGTTCCAAGATAACAATATTGCAATTATTGACATCGGAATAACACCACGTCAAATTATTGCTGCTAAGGGGAGAATGTTTATTCAATATTCTCCAGAATCGGCACAAGCAGCTAAAAAATTAACAGGAGAAATTCGTCAAAATTTATCTGCTGAGGAAATAGAATTTTTAGAATCTGGAAAGTTTGTAGAATTGGAATCTTTCACTCCTCAAAAACTAATTCAAATTTTGCAAAAGGGTATTGCTGGTAATCAAAATATCGAAAGTGATGATAGTGGCTTGTTTTTAGCAGGCGATACAGGAAATGATATGTACGTCGTTCAAAGTTTTGGTTAATAGGTTAACCTTGCCCTTTTAACAGCCGGAGGCTGCCTTTTACTCTGCGATTGATTTGGTGATGAAGATTTTTAACTCTAACCGCGATCGCCGGAAATTATGGTATGCTCTGGAAGACTTGAAAAATTTTTCATATCAATAATCATTCAAGCCATACCAAGGGTGAATGATGAACTCTAAAAATGTATCGTCTCCAGACTTTTGCGCCAGTCAACTCAAAGTTTTAGCAGATACGACACGTCTATCTGTGCTGAAAATTCTCATGGAAGGCCCGAAACACGTCGGAGAACTGAATGCTGTCTTGAAGCTAGAGCAGAGTTTGTTATCCCACCATTTAAAAATTTTGCGGGAAGCAGGTTTTGTGGAGGCGACACGAGATGGCAAGGCAGTGCTTTATCATTTTGTACCGACAATTCGACAGGGCAACACTGGTAAAGCAATTGATTTAGGCTGTTGTCTGCTCTCTTTTGAATAAAAATTTAGACGCAATTTTTCAATGAAAAGACTCAAAACCCCAGCATTTATTACTGTCGGTTTCACAATTTGCTTGGGACTAGCATCTTGTACGCAACCTTCAAAAACAGCTACTCAACCAACCAATCAATTACAGGGAAAGTTAGTTTTAACCGGCTCTAGTACAGTAGCACCCTTGGCAGCAGAAATTGGTAAGCAATTTGAATCACAGCATCCTAACGTGCGAGTGGATGTGCAAACAGGAGGTTCATCTCGCGGTATAGCTGATGCGCGTACAGGCGTTGCCAATATTGGGATGGCATCTCGTAGTCTCAAAGACGAAGAAAAAGACTTACAAGCTTTTGCGATCGCCCGCGACGGCATTGGTATTATTGTGCATAAAGAAAATCCCGTAAAATCCCTGTTAAATCAACAAGTTATCGATATCTACACGGGTAAGATTAACAACTGGCAACAAGTTAGCGGCAAAAATGCACCGATTACGGTTGTCAATAAAGCCGAGGGACGTTCTACCCTCGAATTGTTTCTTGCTTACTTCAAACTTAAGAATAGCGATATCAAATCATCGGTTGTCATTGGGGACAATCAGCAGGGCATTAAGACAGTAGCAGGTAATCCTAACGCCATTGGTTATGTATCAATTGGTACTGCTGAATTTAGTATCAACAACGGCGATCCTATCAAGTTATTGCCCCTGAATGGAATCGCGGCTACTACAGAGAATGTCAAGAATGGCACGTTTCCGCTTTCCCGTCCCTTGAATTTGGTTACTAAAACCCAGCCGCAAGGTTTAGATAAAGCATTTATCGAGTTTGCACAGTCGCCACAAGTCTATGACATTGTTAAAAAACAAGATTTTGTCCCCGTCTCAAAGTGATATCGTTCTTTTGTGGATATTACGGTTATTGGCTCTAATAACAGGTATTATTGTTGTCTTAATTACCGTATTCTTACTACTCGAAGCATTGCCGATACTGCGACAGGTAGGATGGTTGCGTTTTGTCAACGATCCGTCTTGGCATCCAGTTCAAGGATTCTATAACCTGATGCCGATGCTGTGGGGAAGTCTGCTGGTGACACTCGGTTCTGTGCTGTTGGCTGCACCTTTAGGAATTGGCTCAGCAATATTTTGTCAGTATTATGCTCCTCCTGTGCTTGGGGGATTTTATCGGCAGTTAATTGAGTTACTTGCAGGCATTCCTTCTGTAGTTTACGGGTTCTGGGGTTTAGTCGTCCTCGTGCCACTGATTGGCAAACTCCAACCACCAGGAGCTAGTCTACTAGCGGGAATTGCTATTTTGACATTAATGATTCTGCCAACGATCGCCTTAACAGCACAAGCCAGTTTTTCTGAAGTCCCAACTGAGTATCTACAAGGTGCAGCAGCCTTGGGAATTTCTCGCTGGGCAACAATTAGAAATGTTGTTTTAGTTGCTGCAAAATCTGGTATATTTACTGGTTTGATTTTAGGAACAGGACGCGCCATTGGGGAAACGATGGCAGTGTTGATGGTTTGTGGCAATGTCGTAAAAACACCCACAAGCTTATTCGATCCCGTTCGTACCCTCACCGCCAATATTGCTTTAGAAATGGCTTATGCCACAGGAAATCACCGTTCAGCACTGTTTGTCAGTGGCTTGTTGCTGATGGTAGCGATCGCCATCTTAGTAGCCGTTGCCGAAGCTATCGGCCGGAGAAACATTTATGGGTAAAAAATCCCTGCCACTACCTACCCTTATCCTTTGGGCGATCGCTTTATTTATCACCAGCGTTTTCTGCTGGATTTTAGGCGATATCATCTGGCATGGTGTAGGGCAACTTTCCTGGGAATTTTTGACAACTGAACCTCAAAATGCGGGGCGCGAGGGGGGAATTGCGCCGATTTTGATTTCTACTTGCCTGATATTGGGGGTTTGTATGGCGGTTTCTCTCCCCCTTGGTGTTGGTACTGCGGTACTGTTAGCCGAGTTTACAACCACTGAAAGCGTATTTGGGCGTTTAGTGCGTCGCAGTTTGGATGTGTTGGCGGGAGTCCCATCTATTGTTTTTGGCTTGTTTGGCAATGCCTTTTTCTCGATTAAGTTGGGATTGGGCTTTTCGATTTTGTCTGGTGGGTTGACTTTGGCTTGTATGGTGTTGCCAATCCTGATTCGTTCCACAGAAGCAGGAATTCAGGCTGTTTCGGCTGATTATCGATTAGGGGCTGCTGCTTTGGGATTATCACGCACCAGCACATTAGGAAAACTGCTATTACCAGCAGCGACACCGGGGTTAGTTGTGGGTTTGGTGCTGGGAATTGGTAGAGCGATCGCCGAGACAGCTGCACTGATTTTTACCAGTGGTTATGTAGATCGAATGCCAGAGTCATTACTAGATTCGGGGCGATCGCTATCGGTTCATATTTTCGATTTATCAATGAATGTGGCTGGCGGGGATACTAACGCCTACGCCTCTGCCTTGGTGTTGTTGATTCTATTGTTGCTGATAAATGGTATAGCAACGTGGACAGCCCAATTTTGGTTAGCTAGGAGGATTATATCTTCATGAGAAAATCGCAACTTACACAAAATTCTCGGTTATCTCTGCCTTCAATGCAAACCGAGCGACTGAGTTTATATTACGGGAAAAAAGCTGCTTTTACAGACGTAACCATCTTCATTCAGGCAGGTAAGATTACTGCACTAGTGGGGCCTTCTGGCTGTGGCAAAACCAGTTTTTTAAGTTGTCTCAATCGCTTAACTGATTTAATCCCTCATACCAAAGTTACGGGAAGCATTCGCTTAGATGGTTTAGAAATTCTCAATCATCGGATAGATGCAATCCCCTTACGTCGGCGCGTGGGTACAATCTTTCAAAAGCCCAATCCTTTCCCCTTCTCAATTTGGAAGAATTTAGCATTTCCCCTACAAGAACATGGCATTAAAAACCGCGAAAAACTTGATTGGCTGATTGAAACCACGCTTCAAGATGTCGGACTGTGGAACGAAGTCAAGGATCGACTTCATACCTCTGCCTTATCTTTATCTGGCGGACAAAAGCAGCGTTTGTGTATTGCCCGTGCTTTAGTTCTGCAACCAGAAGTTTTATTATTTGATGAACCCTGTAGCGCCCTAGATCCGATTTCTAGCGGCGTAGTTGAAGATTTAATTGCTAGTTTGCGAGGACGTTACACAGTGGTAATTGTCACCCACAACCTCGCACAAGCTAGACGCATCGGCGATTACGCTGCCCTGTTTTGGGTACAAGCAGAAGTGGGAAGATTAGTTGAGTATGGTACAGTCGAACAAATTTTTACTTCACCGCAGCACGATTTGACGGCTGCCTATGTGAATGGTATTCGCGGTTAGTCTTTAGTCCGTATCTACACAAATAAGTTCAAAAATCAAGGTTGATTACTGTAGCCTCTCCTATTTATTCAATTTGTTGATTTAACCAAGTTTCTAAATCAGAAATAGCTGAAAAATCTAACAACGCCTCTCCTAACTCTTCCAATTGTTCAATAGATAATCTTTGAACTCGCTCAATATTAGATGAATTAATCTCACCAAGACGCCGATTTAGTTGACGTATAATTAAACGCTGTTCGCTTTGTTGTATAGCTTGTTCCCGGTCTTGTTGATAAAGTGGTTGTAACCGCATAATTAATTCCCGATCGCCTTCTTCTAAATTTTGATTAACTCGCAAGTTTTGCCGCAAGTTATAAAGTAATTCTAGCGTTGCTTTGCGAAATGGATGATTTGATGGTAGTGCTTCTAATTCATCTATTGCTTGTTTTTGTACTGTTCCTCTACCGAGAATTCTCAACCACAGAGTTTCTTGGGTAATCGGTAACTGGTGAATAGCAACGATCGCTGTCCGCAAATACTCTGCTATAAAATGTATTCCAGGCATCCAGTCTGGTTTTTGACTTGCACCAAATCCTGACAGCAGTGGTGTGGATGCTGTTGGAGTCAGTATCCATAATTTGGGAAGTTCTAATTCTAGAATGGGAGTTTTATTGCGATTTGCTTGGCGTTGTAATGCACCCCTTACTTCTAATAATTTCAACAGACAATCACAAATTTCTTCTTTGGATGCAGCGTTACGGAATGGTTCAAAAATAGCTGCTGTAGCTGCAAATCTTCCTAATAATCCTAGTGTTTCTAATTGACTGCTTTGTTTTGCCAGAGGAGAAAATAAAATATCGATTTCTCGAACTTCTCCCGCCACACGACTAGAACCTTGCACCTGCCCATAAGGTTTGAGTAATTCTTCCAAATAATCTTTAGCAAATTGGTCATGAATAAATCTAGTCATCTAATCTCATTTTCTGGTAATAAGTAGGTAGGTATGATTAAATATAAGATGTCATTGCGAGCGAAGCGAAGCAATGACACAACATATTATATTCATTTACGCCCATCTACTTACCGAAAGTCTACTTTTTATTTACCTGCAACCAAATCTCTAAACTTACCAATAACCAAAGCTTAACACCATAACGTCCCCAAATATCACCTTTATAATCTAGCCAGTTATTTAGTAATGACTGATTGAAGTAAGGCGCGATCGCACTTTTTTTGTCTAACAATAATTTCCTCGCTTCCCGTTGCCAATACTTCCGAAATCCCAACTGTACAGGTACCATCATCCCACTTTTGGGACGATGAATAATTGCTTCTGGTAAAATATCAGCAACGGCTTGTTTGAGTACTGCTTTTTCTTCTACTCCTGAAAGTTTATATTCTGGTGGAATTTGCATACTCAAGTCAACAACTCGCTGGTCAAAAAGTGGCGATCGCCCATGTAAATCTGCTGCTTGAGTTAAGTTATTTACTTTTGTCAAAATTTGGTCGGCTCCCTTAAATTTAATATTCAGTGCCATTAATCGATTTAAGTAACTAGCATCAGAATTTAAATCAGGCGAAAATACAGATGGTTCTGTTTTGACTGCTGTCCAAACTTCTGGTTTAAAAAGTTGCGGCAAGTCTAATGCACATTTTTGAAAAGCAATTAAATATGCTTGCAATGAATCTTGATTATTGATTGAGCCATATAAACTATTAATTAACATCGGTTGATTTTTCGGGCCGCCAAAACATGGGTCGCCACCTTCACCATTGAGGATAACTTGCACATGTTCTCGCGCCATTTTTCCTAATAGAAAATTTGGTACTGTCAGCGGATCGCCAATCGGATCGTCGAGATACACCATTGTTTCTGGTAGCTGTTCCCACATATCTTTAAAAGTAATTTCGAGAATGTGGTGTTGAGTTTGACAATGTTCGGCTACCAAACTCGAAAACTCTAATTCATTGGGACATTGGGCGCCAAAATGAATTGAGTAAGTATGCACTGGTGAATGATGAAACTTTGCTGCTAAAGCGGTGATGCTGCTAGAGTCCAAACCGCCAGAAAGGAAAACACCAACAGGTGCATTTTGCGGTAAATATTCTTGAACAATTTGATTTAGCAGAGAACGCAAGCGATCGCCATGCCATACTAAAGATTCATTCTCCCCTGTTATCTGCTGTTGCAATTCCCAGTAAGGATAAACTTTGTTTGCAGGCATTTCGATAACAGTTCCCGGACGCACTTCTCGCACTTGTTCCCAAAGTGTGCGTTCTCCGGGTACAAAGGCGCAGCAGAGGTAATCCCGCAACGCTACCAAATCGACATCGGTTGAACGATACAATGTAAGCGATCGCATTTTTGGCGCGATGGCGCGAATTGCACCAGCAGTAGTGTAATACAGAGTCCGGCTACCAATGCGATCGCGTCCCAGCCATAATACTTGCTGTTGACGATCCCAAACTACTAACCCAAACGTCCCCTCCAACAATTTCAGACATTCACAACCAAACTTTTCCCAAAGTTCAGCAATCAATTGACAATTGTTTGTAGAAAAACTTTTTGCATCAACTTTCAATTTTTGCAGCAACTCTAGCCGATTACTTAACCACACATCGCCAACCACTACGAATTGTTCTGTATAACTGAGTGCAAATTGTTCTGTAGTTAATGCAGAAATTACAGCAAACTTGTTATCTCGCCAGACTACATCTGCTGTTAGATTATTCAATGTTCCCCAAACAACATGCCAACTAGAGGGAATTTCTATAGATGAAATAGTAGATTTATAATTTTTGAATATATTGAATAGCATATTAATAATTTATGTGCGATGCCTACGGCGGTAAACTATGCACTAATTTTCCAGCGTCCAATCTTCAAACTGCAACCCAAGTACGCGGGAAAAATCCTGACTTTTCACGGTATCTGGAAAACCCCGCTTCCATTCCTCTCCCCTGCAAGGAGAGAGGCTTTGATTTCTCCCCCTTCCCTAGTAGGGAAGGGGGCTGGGGGGTTAGGTTTTGCGTTAGCTTTTCCACATGACGTGAAAAGTCAGGAGAAAAATCACGCTGATTCCGCGTTACCAAAATTCCATTAATAACAATTGCAATTGACGCTATTCGTAAATCTTGAGTACCAATACGAACTTTTTGCCGTTTTAGTTCTGTGTAACAATTTATAGCTTTTTCATCAAAATCAAGTATTTGAATTATGTTAAAAAATTGTAATCCTTGCCGCAATCCTAAATAGCCCCTTCTTTGGCTTCAACTAATACTGAATAGCTAACTTTTGATAGTGAATTGTCTGTATTTTTCAGCAAATTACTAGTCATAAAATACCTTTTGTCATTAGTTATTGGTAATTTGTTATTAGCTATTCTTCCCCAGTCTCTTACCCCCCCAGCTTCAAACTTCTTTCCATCAGCATTTGAAGTTCGACATTCTCAACATTTGGTATTGCTTCCAACCGAGAAATTCCAGCGATCGCATCGACAATATTACCTGATTGGGAACGCAACCAAGCTGCGTTAGGTGCATAGTCAAGACTTTGCTCTACCTTGTAACCCGATCGATTGATGGCTTCGTGCTGAGATTCGACATCAACGCCTTTAGCAAAACGAATAAAAACCAATCCAGTTGGTACAGCAGGGGAACCATTGGGTTCTAGTGTATAAATCGGACTCAATGTATTTTTTTGTGATTGATTGGGTTCACCAGGAAAAATAGCGATCGCTCCTTCGTTGAGTTGTACAATTGCTCCTGGAGCCACAGTACTGGGTTGGTTGTAATGTATTGCATAGTACCCAGGCTGGCGAGTGTAGGATACAGCAGAGCCATCGCTGCCAACACGAATTTGTTGGGGATACTCAGAAAAGTAATCTTTTTGGAATCTCACTTCAGCAATCGGGGGTAGAGAATATATCGTCAGAAAATACTCAGCTGGAAAATAAATCATCTTTCTGAAGTTCTAATGATGTTATAGCGTTTTTTAGTGGCATGAAATACAAATCTTTCGTAGAACTCTACAAATAATGTAGATGTCCACTAATAGTGAAGATTCGTAAATTAACCTGACTTTCAATCCCTTCTTTTCTGGAAAGAAGAATTCAAGACTTGTATGAAGTTAGAGAGATTAAATTCTGTTTAAGCTATATCTTTTCTCTGCCCTAATCCAGATATAACACATGAAAATTGATCAGGGAGATGGAAAGGCAGGGGGCAGGGAGCAGAGGGGAAAGAAGTAATTCTTCATCCTCCCCCTTGCCCCCTGCCCCCCAGCCTCTTCCCATGCCCCACAACCAATATAGGAGATTTAATTATGGTTCAAGTTCGCTATGGTGGTGAAAATGGTCAACGTTATGAACTTGCTATTAGTGATGAACACATTGTAGTTCGTACCGAAAACCGTAGCCCTTTGCTCGGTCAAAGACCGTTTGAAGTCGCGCCTGTGTCTGTGGCAGCTCGTAGCATCCTTAATCAATTCGAGTTAACAGCGCGGTTTCGACAAGCGGGTGTAGAAATTCTGCGTGCGAAAGTTCCGACTCAGGCGTTAGCTCTGCGCGATCGCGCCAGGGCAATTCTCAATGAAGAACCTAAAGTTGAATTCGCGGGACGTGTTCTCGTCGATCCCAGATCCCAAGAACCTGTAATCTATACCGAAAACCTCTTCGTTAAATTCGATAATCGCCAAGATTCAGCAGCGTGTGAGGAAGTTTTAGGACGTTACAACTTAACAATCAAACGCAAACTTGAGTATGCCCGCAATGCTTATTTTGTCAGCGCACCTGCCAATACTGGTTTAGCCATCTTTGACATTGCCGAGAGACTTCTCAATGAGCAATCAGTTGAGTTGTGTCATCCCGAACTAGTGCGTGAATTACGCCCACGTCAGGCTTTCCCTCAGCAGTGGCATCTCAAGCAAACAACAATTAATGGTAAAGTTATCAACGCCCATGCCAACGTTGAAGCAGCTTGGAAATTGACCGATGGCACAGGAGCGACTATTGCAATTATTGACGACGGCGTGGATCTCGATCATGAAGAATTCCGTTCCTCTGAAAAAATTGTTGCTCCGCGTGATGTCACACGTAAAACTAACGATCCCAGGCCAGGAAACGATGATAATCACGGTACAGCCTGTGCCGGAGTAGCTTGTGCAAACGGTAACTTTGGTGCATCTGGTGTCGCGCCCGGAGCAAAACTGATGCCAATTCGTTTAGCTTCGGCGCTGGGATCGCAGAACGAAGCCGATGCCTTTGTTTGGGCGGCTCAAAACGGTGCTGATGTCATATCTTGTAGCTGGGGTCCCGCAGACGGTGTTTGGTTTGAGCCAAACGATCCTGTACACAACCAAAAAGTGCCTCTACCTGACTCTACAAGACTAGCCATCGATTTTGCAATTAATAAAGGACGTAACGGCAAAGGCTGTGTAATTTTGTTCGCTGCTGGTAATGGTAACGAAAGCGTAGATAACGATGGCTACGCCAGCTACCAAAATGTGATTGCTGTGGCAGCTTGTAACGACTTCGGCACAAGAAGCGCTTATAGCGACTTTGGTCAAGCTGTGTGGTGCGCCTTCCCTAGCAACAATGGTGACAGATCTCAAACTTCTGGAATTTGGACAACCGATCGCTCTGGTGCAGTTGGCTATAACCCTGGTAATCTGAATTTGGGTGATACCCCAGGCCACTACACAAATGAATTTGGTGGAACTTCTAGCGCTTGTCCGGGTGCAGCTGGTGTAGCTGCCTTAATCATTGCCAGAAACCCAAATCTGCGTTGGGACGAAGTGCGAGATATCATTAAACGTTCCTGCGATCGCATCGATCCAGCCGGAGGTAGATATGATGCTAACGGTCGCAGTACCTTCTACGGTTACGGTCGAATCAATGCTTTCAAGGCTGTGGAATTGGCCAAGCCAAATCAAGAATTACCCCTGGGCATATTCCAAGCAGTGCAAGATGTACCAATTGGCGACTTGCAAACATCAAAATTATCATTGGCGATCGCTAATACCAACCTGGTAAAATCCATCAAAGTTACTGTAGACATCGAGCATACTTACATTGCTGACCTCGTAGTTACTCTCAACCCCCCAGCGTCAACAGGTGTATCTCCGATAATTCTCCACGATCGCCTGGGTGGTTCTTCAGATAACATTAAAACAACCTATGACGAAGTGAACACCCCTAAACTTGCTGCCTTTAAAGGTAAAAGTCCCCAAGGAACCTGGACGCTAGAAGTAGCAGATAAAGCTAACCTAGATACAGGAAAGATTCGCAGCTTCACCATAGAAATTGGATTTTAAGCCAATACCCTTGAGTTAAAGATAATTCTAAGCCCAAAACCCTCATGTAGAGACGCGATTCATCGCGTCTTCTAATTGTTGGAATGCCGATGGTGCTGGATTATTTGCCAGCTGCTGGCGTATAACCTCAGCACACGCACCCGGACTTAACAACGAGGTATCGACTTCAAGGTCATAGATGCCAGGGATGTGGACTTCACGTTGCCATAACTCAACCGGACCTGGCACTGGGGAGTCCGCTGTACTTCCCACGTTCCACCCCGTGTTTTGTCGTCTTTCCATAATTATCTCAATCGGGCAACGAACGCCTACAAACAAGACTGGCAATCCGTTTAAACGCCGAGCGCTATCGATTAGAATGCCCCGTTTCATTGCGTATGCGTCATGGTGTCCGACATCAACCACAACATTCAGTCCTAAGCGGCTGTGGGCGGCGATGGATTCATACATGGCGCTGTAAAGAATGGGAACCAGGAATTCGATGTCTTGGCGTTCTCCCCCTGGCCGCAGACCGATACCAGGCAGGTATCGTGCAGGAGTCATTTGCATAAACCTATCGACGCCCAAGTTCATCCATACGCCATCAAACGTTTCCTGAATCGCTTCGACAATGCTTGACTTCCCCGATCGCGGCGTACCATTCAAGATGATAATCTGTCCTAGCTCCTGTGTGTGTTCCACGCGATCGCTCCTCGTATCCTTTTCTTGTAGAGGCGTAGCAGTGCTACGTCTCTACATTGTTTGCATCGCGGCGTCAATTAACTTTGGGTTACAGCCTCTTTCGCCAAAAACTTCTCTAATTCCGTCAGCGCATCAGCATCAACTTTAGTTTGCATTGGGCAGAACTTGGGGCCGCACATGGAACAAAACTCAGCAGTTTTATAAATGTCTGCTGGCAGAGTTTCATCATGATATTCCTTAGCTCTTTCCGGGTCGAGTGCTAATTCAAACTGACGGTTCCAATCGAAGTTGTAACGGGCTTGGGAAAGTTCATCGTCTCTATCTCTTGCACCAGGGCGATGTCTAGCAATATCCGCTGCGTGGGCTGCGATTTTGTAGGCAATCAACCCATTTCGCACATCTTCAGCATTTGGTAACCCCAAATGTTCTTTAGGCGTTACATAGCACAACATTGCTGTACCGTACCACCCTGCCATCGCTGCCCCGATCGCTGAAGTAATATGATCGTAGCCAGGAGCAATGTCTGTTACCAATGGCCCCAACACATAGAAAGGTGCTTCAGAACACTCTTCCATTTGCTTGCGGACGTTGAACTCAATTTGATCCATTGGCACATGTCCAGGCCCTTCCACCATCACCTGTACATCATCTTCCCAAGCTTTGCGAGTTAGCTGTCCCAAGGTTTTCAATTCAGCCAATTGTGCTGCATCTGAGGCATCATGGGTGCAGCCAGGACGCAGGGAATCTCCTAAACTGAAAGAGACATCGTATCTTTTGAAAATCTCAATAATGTCCCGGAAGTGGGTATAAAGGGGGTTTTGTTTGTGGTGATGTAGCATCCACCGTGCCAGAATACCGCCACCGCGAGAAACAATACCAGTGATACGGTCTCTCACCAAGGGCAAATGTTCAATCAAAATCCCGGCGTGAATGGTTTGGTAATCTACCCCTTGCTGGGCGTGTTTTTCAATGATGTGGAGAAAGTCATCAGCAGTCAGCTTTTCAATTGTGCCGTGGACACTTTCTAAAGCTTGATAAACTGGCACTGTACCAATGGGAACTGGCGAAGCCTTGATAATGGCGGTGCGGATTTCATCCAAATTACCGCCACCCGTAGACAAATCCATTACAGTATCAGCACCGTACTTCACCGCCAGATTCAGCTTATCCACTTCTTCTTGAAGATTAGAAGAGTTGGGAGAAGCGCCGATATTAGCATTTACCTTACATTTGGAGGCGATGCCAATAGCCATTGGCTCTAGGTTAGTGTGATTAATATTAGCCGGGATAATCATTCGTCCCCGTGCTACTTCCTCACGAATGAGGTCAGCTGGGAGATTTTCCCGTTGGGCAACGTAGTGCATTTCTTCGGTGATAACACCTTGGCGTGCATAATGCATTTGAGAGACATTACTCTGCCCACGCCGCTTAGCAACCCATTCTGTTCGCATATTGAATTCCTCGATAAACAGCTTCCCTCCGCTGGTATTACCCAGACTCAGGTGTTAAGGGTGTGATCTCAGCCCGATTATGTAGGCACCCCTAGCATGGTTGTTGATTGTAGCACCTTGGGTATGCTTGCGAGCAAAAGCGTTAACAATTCCTGAGGTGATAATGTAGAAGACAGGAGGTATAAGGCAGCACTTCTCTACGAGACGCTGCGCGAAGGACTACCCCCTTCGGCTACGCTCAGGCTAAACTCAGTGACCAGGCAGAAGGGAAAAGCCAGTTTTTATCGAGGTTTTAAACTTTTGTATTTTATTATGTCCACTTACTTACAATTTTGGATTTTAGCTTTTAAGCCTGTTGCCCATTGCTCATTGCCTGTTTTCTGCTTCATTATCCACAGGACTTACGCAAAATTATGAAAAAACGTAGACGCGGAGCGGCTTGCCGCAGGCTACCACAAAGGACACAAAGAACACAAAGAAATAAGAGTTTCAGAGAGTTTTTGCGTAAGTCCTAATCCATTACAAATATGGATTGATGCACTTAAGATCCTCACAGCCAAAACCTTGAGTCATCATTGCAGATAGCTGTTGAGAAACTTGACTATCGAGGTTTAATTCTCGCATGATTTCGTCATAGGCTTGTCCTTGGGCTACCCGCTTGGCCATTTGCTCAAACTCTAGCCAGGTCAAATCGCTCTCAACAAATGCTTTAGCAAGGGTAATTACTAATTCTTCGTAATCATTATCTTCTATTTTTGTCATCATTCGGTGTTCAATGTGAAGCGAATCATCAAAACAGTAATACCAGGATTTTGGTTGCTGCTTAACTACCCTTCGGAAAAAATCCTGTTGTTTGGAGCGACTAACAGCAGTATCCGCCTCACTACATACCATTAAACTAGGAGCACAAACACAGCTTTGAGCCTTTTCTAAAACCTCCTCTCCTAATTCAAGAAATATCCGTAATGCCTTGAGACAAAAACCTTTGTAACCAAAATTGCCAGGTGCGTCTTTGTTGAACCATTCAAAGTAAATTGGTAGGATTTCGATCAGGCGATCAAATAGTGAGTAACGGCTACCCAAAAAAGGGGTGAATAATAAAGTCCGGTCAATCTCCAGGGGATGCTCTAAACCTAACCAAGCGGCTAAAGTCCCACCTGATGATAATCCACCAATTACAACTTGTTCTCCTAATGTTTTTGCAATCTGCAACCATTCGAGGAGAAATTGTTGATATATCTGAATATCTGTTGGTAGTGGTGGAGGATTTTGACGGCTGAAGTTGCCTGAGCGCCCATGACCGGGTTGTAAAGGAATTAAAACGTTATATCCTTTGTTAAATAAGGCTTTACCAAGTGGCTCAAACTGGTAAGGGCCTGCTGTAAAACCATGCAAAAACAAAAAAACTTTCGATGTGAATTCAGGCTGAATCAAAAATTTAGAACGACAGGCTTCATTTTTGAGACCCACTGTCGATTCTAATTGGTGAACTTGCTCCAAGATTTCTGCTGTTTTTTGAATGCCAATTTTCATTTATCGCTAAACCACAAGCTTTTGTAAACAACACAACCAGCGCAGAAATTCAAAAGTCTGGTCAAATGTTCATCATAGCAAGGTAAATGAAAGTCTTGGTTATTTGCGATAATCTAGCACTCACGAGTTTAAAGAGGATGGTTGTTTTGAGTGTGTTAGTGCTTAAATTAGTAGACAATTTACGCAAATGAAAAAGCAAAAGCTGATTTTACTTAGGGAAAACACTTAAATGAAAAAGCAAAAGTGACTTTCACTTCAGAAAAACACTAAAATGAGAAAGCAAAAGCTGATTTTCCTTGAGGAAAACACCTAAATGAGAAAGCAAATTGGGGTTTGAGAAAGCAAAAGTTACTTTTACTTCAGGAAAACACTAAAATGAGCAAGCAAACTGTTATTTGAGAAAGCATTTCCAGAAAACGAGAAAGCAATTAAGTATTTTACTTATTGAATTTGACTGTAATTTATGTTTTTGATGAAATAACTAAGTATGGCGCATCAGTGTAGAGGCGATCGCCAAGCATAACTGAGATGCAATAATCTATTAAGCTAATATAGGAATCATATTTGATTTCTGAAAATATTTCAGTAGGGTGTGTTATGCCGTAGGCTAACGCACCATCCGAATATTCTGGTGCGTTACGGAAGCCGTAACACACCCTACATATACTAAGTATGGCGCATCAGTGTAGAGGCGATCGCCAAGCATAACTGAGATGGAATAATCTATTAAGCTAATAATAGGAATCATATTTGATTTCTGAAAATATTTCAGTAGGGTGTGTTATGCCGTAGGCTAACGCACCATCCGAATATTCTGGTGCGTTACTTAGATTTTTTCATAAATCAAATACTAGTCCTATAGTGCGATCGTATTCTATTCATAAGGTGCGTTGCACAAATCTTTTTGACTTACATTTTTCCAGGTTTTTTAAGCAGGTAGAGATAATAGAGCGATCGCCTGCTTTTATAAAAACTCTAAATGATTGTGCATTTTTTGAGAATCTATTATTTCCCAAATTAATATTAACCATGCTGCTGCTTCTTTAGTTTTTGTTGCAACAGCGATGGATTTTGGTCTTGGAGTTGGCGAGCAAATTCTTCATCAACTGCAATTTGTTGCCGAATTTCTTCTTGGCGTTCGTGATAATAGGCTAAGGCTGCATAAACATCAGCTAGGCTAATACTAGGATGATGATAAAGAATTTCATCAGGTGACATTCCCATCTGTTCGTGCCAGATAACAATATCCTGAACTCTAATGCGATGTCCTGCAATCCTGGGCTGACCTCCACAGACCCTAGGAGTAATTTCGATGTGTTCTTTGATGATAGGGATTAACATGATATTTTTTAGTAAGAGTTATATTCTTAATTATCTAAAATATCCTGGTTATCTTACTTAAGATACAGGCGATCGCGTTTGTATTATTGACAATAACCTAGATTTGAGGTGTTTAGCTGAGTCGTTAATTTCTGGTACATTTTATGATAGAGTTAGCCTTGTCAACGTAGGTAAAATTGTTGACAAATAATCCTTTAGGCAGTGTCAAGATAAGGAGAAGAGTAATAACTTCTAACTCCCAATTCTTAACTTCTAACTTAGCACTCTTGCAAAACAGAGAGCGCACAGAGAAAAGCAAAGATTCAATGAGCCAGTTTGACTTACTTCTGCAACACAAGCGTATTTGATGGCTAAATCAATTGTTTCAACAAAACGACTCAGCAAACAGTTCATCCGCTGGTTGCTGGAAGAAGATAGACGAAAGCGGCAAGGGCCTTTCCCCAAGGAAGAATCGCATCGCCAGCATCCTTGGTGGCAGGTGATGTGCCTGACTGGTGTAGATTATTTCTCGACTCTGGGCTATCAACCTGGAATTGCAGCACTGGCAGCTGGCGCTCTTTCTCCTGTGGCGACGCTGATTCTAGTTTTGCTGACGCTGTTTGGCGCATTGCCCATTTATCGGCGTATTGCTGCCGAAAGCAATCATGGCGAAGGGTCGATCGCTATGTTAGAACGTTTGCTCTCTTGGTGGCAAGGCAAATTACTTGTGCTGTGCCTACTCGGCTTTGTGGCAACAGACTTTATTATTACCATTACTCTGTCGGCTGCTGATGCTACAGCCCATATTATCGAAAATCCCTTAGCTGCAAATTGGCTTCACGATCAGCCGATCGCTATTACTTTAATATTAATTGCACTACTAGGTGCAGTTTTCTTGAGAGGTTTCAAAGAAGCCATCGGCATTGCAGTGTTTTTGGTGGGAGTTTATCTGCTGTTAAATTTTATTGTGGTTAGCGTTGGTGCGTATCAGATTCTAACTCATCCAGAAGCGATCGCTAACTGGCAAACTGCCTTATTTGCCCGCAATTCTAATCCTTTACTACTCATCGGTTTAGCTCTTTTGGTATTTCCTAAGTTAGCACTGGGATTGTCAGGCTTTGAAACTGGCGTCACGGTTATGCCCCTTGTCAAAGGTAGCAGCAACGACACTCCCCAGTATCCCAGAGCCAGGATTCAGAATACACGCAAGCTGCTGACTACTGCTGCTGTGATTATGAGCTTCTTTTTGCTCACCACCAGTTTTATAACGATTCTCCTGATTGCCCCGCCAGAATTTGCACAGGGAGGCAAAGCCAACGGACGCGCCTTGGCTTATTTAGCACATCTTTATTTAGGCAATAGCTTTGGCACAATTTACGATTTAAGCACGATTTCCATTTTGTGGTTTGCTGGTGCATCGGCTATGGCAGGGTTATTAAATATTGTGCCTCGTTACTTGCCACGCTATGGCATGGCACCAAATTGGGCACGAGTCAGCCGACCTTTAGTTTTAGTCTATACAGCGATCGCTTTTATTGTCACAATAATCTTCCGAGCAAATGTAGAAGCTCAAGGTGGGGCTTACGCAACTGGTGTCTTGGTGTTAATTACCTCAGCCGCCTTTGCTGTCACCTTATCAGCTCACCGTCACAGACAAAAGCACGCAACCCTCGTCTTTGGAATTATTACAGTGTTGTTTGTGTACACCACTGTTGTTAATATCATCGAAAGACCAGAAGGGATTCGGATTGCTGGATGTTTTATCGGTGCGATCATTTTCACTTCCTTGATTTCTCGCGTTTGGCGTTCAACTGAATTGCGAGCTGAGCGAATTGAAATTGATGATAATGCTCGTGAGTTCATTGCCGAAGAAAGCCAAGGGGCAATACGAATAATTGCTAATCGCTTGAATACAGGTGATGTCCTAGAGTATTTTTTAAAAGAGAAAGAGGTGCGTGAGGACAATCATATTCCAGATGACGATCCAATTCTCTTTTTAGAAATTATGGTGTCAGATGCTTCGGAATTTGCCGATGTGATTAAAGTAGAAGGGCTACAAGTTGGTGATTACCGCATCCTGCGTGCCCACAGTGCCGCAGTACCCAATGCGATCGCAGCTTTATTATTGTATATTCGTGATCAAACAGGTAAGATTCCCCATGCTTACTTCGGCTGGGTGGAGGGAAACCCCATACAATACTTACTGCGTTTTATTCTATTTGGTGAAGGTGATATTGCTGTCCTCACCCGTGAAGTATTGCGTCGCGCTGAAAAAGATCCCGAAAGGCGCCCTGGCGTCCACGTTGGAGGATGAGGGAAGAGGGAAAAGGCAATAGGCAACTAATACCTTTTCTTATTGCCTATTGCCCGTTCCCTATTGCCTATTTACTAAAAGCATCCTTGATGTTATCAACAGTGCGTTCAACAACATTTTTGGTATCGTCTATTGCTTTCTGTGTACGAGCTGCATCTTCGTCTGCTCTTTTCTCGATTCGAGCTGCATCTCTTTGTGCTTTGCGCCCAACAAAGCTACCGTTATCTGTTGCGTCGTCTACTTTATTGGCATTGCTGTTTGCTGCATCCTTTAGCTTGTCTCGTGTATCTTGAACGAAACCCTTGGTGTTTCTAGCATCTTCACGAGCTTTGCTTTTAGCATCATCAGCATCAACAGATGCAATTAAGTTTGTTGCAGGATTCGCCATTGCTGAGGTGTTCACAATAAATGCACCATGCCAAATAAAAGCGATCGCTGATACACAAAACAATGTTGTAGCTATCCAACGTCCGACAGTGGAAAGCCCTTTTGTAAAATAATTCAGTTTCATAGAACACAATGTCCGTTTGCTTTTGTTCTTTATATTTACTCCATCTGACTCATGAGCCAAATCAATCCTCAGGTAGAGGTTCTATCATCATAAGTTGTTAAAAAAGTTCGCTCTTTTAATAGATTGAAATGGTACTTAGTTAAGCCTAAAGTTGATAGGAGAACATCTCAAACTTATGCTATATTTTGTTGTCATTGCAAATTATCTAATTGACTTTTATAAATTTCTGGCGTGTTAATATCTAATAATACAGAGGAATGATTAAATTCTACTTGGCAAATTATAGGATAAAATTCTTGGATAATTTGGCGTAAACCGAGAGTTTCTTCTCGAATATTTTGTAAGTGCGATCGCATTTGATTATTAAACAACAATGGATGCCCCATTTTCCCTTGATAAGTAGGTGCAGTAATCGAGGCTGAATTGTCTTGGTGTGCGACAAGTAATGTTTGGTAAATCTCTAATTTTCTCGGTTGGTCAACTGCGGAAATTGCCAACACTTCAAAGTCTTGAGGAACATGTTGTAATCCTGTGAGAAGAGAGGTTGTTTTACCTGCATTGCTATCAGGATTAATTACAGTTAAACTTCCAGGTGGACAATCTTTTTGTTTTTGACTATTGTGTAAACCTAGCACTACCACAGGGATAAAACCTAAACTTAACCACTGTTCTAGTTGATAAGTTAATAATGTTTTACCTGCACCCCAAGGTAGTGAAGTTTTACAAGTACCCATGCGGGTAGATTTTCCGGCTGCGAGGACAATAGCAAAGTTCACAAATAAAATATAATAACAATTTGAAAAAAGAATGCGGCAGATACATACTCCCAAACCCTTGTTTTGTCTGGCTTTATTAATTTTGAATTTTGAATTGGTATAAGACTCCTATTTTATAGCCGTAGTCACACAGGTTAGGACATTTTGAAAGCATGGAAGCTAGGA
>NZ_CAWUDO010000104.1:0-25017 GCF_963920935.1 Nostoc sp. CCY 9925
TTGCGCCACAGGCTTTTGATCCCCCCAACCCCCCTTGGAAAAGGGGGGCAAAAACCTCTCAAAGTCCCCCTTTTTAAGGGGGATTTAGGGGGATCTACGACGATTTTGGTTGTTTAAAGAGATGTGTGTACACGGTAGCCTTAGCAAGGGGAGGGGATTAAGGGGTGGGGTTCCTATTTGTGATTTATGCAAGAGACTCCATGAACACGGTTCATAACGAAGGAATGAAAATATTTCTTCCCCAGTCCCCAATCCCCGGTCCCTATTTTTAAGGCAGGTCTTAAAGTCCAAAAATAACAATTATTCGAGATAATGGCTGTATCGCAATACTAGATACAATCCACAATGGCGCAACTAAAAAGACTGCTGCTCATGGCAGAAGATGAGCTAACTGAGTACAGTACTGATGCTCGTAAAATGGAAAAACTACGCCGTAAAATAGGTTTATCAGTATCGGCAGCCGAACAGCGGCAAGTTAAAGAAGCATTATTAGCTACAAATAAATCTAATATAATTACTCAACTTGTCGAAGAACAAAGACAAACTGTAGCCTTACCATTTTGGGGAATTGCTGGGTTAGGTTTGTTGCTGGGAATTTCTTTAAATCAACCCATAGGCTTGTTAGCCGCCGTAGCTGGGACTGCATCAGCTTACAGAATTCAGAAATGGGGTTGGCAATTGCAAGCAAGGCGTTTATTGTTACAAACTTTAGAAGATATTGAAGCGCGTGTTGCTCAACCTAATAAATAATATTAAGTTAATTGTCGTTCAATACTGTTCGGTTAAGGTAAGAGACGCGATAAATCGCCGTCTCTACAATAATCAATCCCTTGTAGAGACGGCGATTTATCGCGTCTTCTTTTCTTTACGTGCAATAAACACCGCATGACCAGGCGATAGTTCATATTCACCATAACTACGGCTGGTTTGCACCTCGAAGCCTACCTGCTGGAGTTGATTTGTAATAGTTGCTGTCTCGTATAACCTCTGTTGGTGTACTTCATCATCTCGTCTATAATATTCGCCTACTTTGCGAAAGGTGATAATTCGACGAGTTAAAGTTTTTTGTTCTGCATCCTCGTACTTTTCAACGAGTACTATCCAATCTTTTCCTTCAGTGAACCCTTTGGTTGTGGTTCCTGGTGTAACTTGTCCCGTCTGTGAAATATCGAAGATGAATACACCCCCAGGAGTTAAGGCATTATATATGCGGTGGAACAGCTGAACAAGGTTGCTATCTTCGTCAAATACATAGCTGAGACATTCACTAATGGATGTCACAGCATTGCACGGCGGAATCTCAGTTTTAAATAGCGATTCGATGCGAAACTCAGCATTTGGGACTCTACTTCGGGCAATATTAATCATCGACTCAGAAATATCGACTCCCAAAACATAATAATTAGCTTTGATAAGTTCTTGCGCCCATAAGCCGCTACCGCAACCTAAATCAACAACTAATCCATGAGATATTTTGTTTTCAGCCAGGATCTTTAGTATGCCGGGAGCAGACTTAAGAGCATAGTCACGGAAACCGACATCATGAATAAAAGCCAGGTCTTCTTTGTACCACTGATTCATATATATAGGACTACTATTTGATTTTTGAAAAGATACGTAGTAGCATGGCAAGCTTAAAATAGTGGATTAACAAACTCTTGTGGGATGGGCGTCTCGCCCGCCCGGTGCGGGCAAGATGCCCACACCACAAAAAAATTTATTGCAACGTTTTAGCCTTGCTGCGCCAGTAGGGTGCGTTAGCGACAGGGTAACGCACCAGATCCTTACTACCCGAATTCAATAAACGACTACCCGAATTCAATAAACGACTGCCCGAATTCAATAAACGACTGCCCGAATTCAATAAACGACTGCCCGAATTCAATAAACGACTATCCGAATTCAATAAACGACTATCCGAATTCAATGAACGACTGCCCGAATTCAATAAACGACTATCCGAATTCAATAAACAACTCCCTGAATTCAATGAACGACTCCCTGAATTCAATAAACAACAGGATCTCGGTGCTGGGTTTCGTTCCTCAAACGCTGGCGTTGCTGAGTGGAAATATGAATTAGTCTCACGCAAAGGCGCAAAGGCGCAAAGGTACAAAGAAAAAGAAAGGTAATAACGTTTTAGCACTAAAGGGAAATCATCCTACCCTTCATAGGCAAGTGAAAGATTGGTTTGAGCAACACTTATCTCAACGGTTTGACAGTATTATTCATAGTTATGATGAACGGATAGAGAAAGGCCATCATCGTATGATGATATCTCTAAACCCGCTTGTCAATAGCGTTTGAGATGCGCTTACCCTGCGTTTTTAAACTGACAAGTAAAGGGCGTAAGCTGCTTGTCTCAACCGTTTGGCAAGATATGATTGCCAATAAAATGTCAGCCGAACAAGCAGCAGAAAACTGGGACTTACCCTTGGCAGCTATTTACGAGGCTATTAACTATTGCGAAAATAATCGGGAACTGCTGAAATTAGAGGCAGATGAGGAGCGGTATCGTATGGAATTATTAATTCCTCCCCATTTCCACCCTAACTTTTTCTAAATTCTCCTGCACAGCCATACACCGAACATGCTCAACACCCCAAACTCGCTCACAAATTCCTAAAGCTTCCAAATAAAGAGATTCTGCTTCACTAAAACGCCCCGTCACCCGATAAATTTCCGCTAAATTATTCAGACTTTCGGCAACATTAGGATGATTTCCTCCCAACAAAAGCTTATCAAGTTCCAAAGCTTGTATACATAAAGGTTCCGCCTCGTTGTAGCGTCCCTGTTCTCTATATAAATAACCCAAAGCATAGATAGTATCTGTTAAAAGTGGATGCGCCTTTTGTAATACACGCTGCTTCACTTCCAGAGATTGTAAAAACAAAGATTCCGCCTCATTGTAGCGTCCTTGAGCGCGGTAGATTAAACCTAAGTTGTGCAAATCTGTCGCCACATCAGGATTTTCTTCACCCAAAAATTGCTTATCTAACTCTATTGCTTGTTGCGACAAAGGTTCAGCTTCAGTGTAGCGTCCTTGATGGTAATAAAGTAGCGCTAAATTATTCAATATCAGAGCAAAAGAAGGATGATTTTCGCCTAGCAAACTTGTAGCAATTTCTAAGGAGCGCAGATACAAAGGTTCTGCCTCATGATAACGTCCTTGTTCATCATATAATAATGCCAAATTATTCAGACTAGCGACAACATCAGCATGATTTTCTCCCAATAAACGTTTTCTTAATTCCAAAGCTTGTTGATAGAGAAGTTCTGCTTTGCTATATTGTCCCGTAGATTTGTAAATTCCTGCCAAATTGTTCAGACTAGTAGCGTAAGCAGGATGATTTTCTCCCAACAAGCGTTTTCTTAATTGCAAAGCTTGTTGATATAGTGGTTCTGCTTCACTGTAGCGTCCTGTTGCACGATATAATCCTGCTAAATTGCTGAAGTTAACAGCTAAATCTATTTGCAAACCTAATTCATTTTGCAATTCAATCGCTTGACGCCAATACTTGATTGCTAGTTCTTGTTCTTCTTGATAATTTTGAGATTCACCGCGTTCTAATCTGCTGCGATAAATATCACCTAATCTTGAATATAAAGTAGCTAAGGTGGGGTCTTTCGTTCCTCGTTCCTGTTCGATATTATCAATTAGCCTTTGTAAATCTTGGATAGGCAAGAAAAAAGTATTATTTTCATTAGTATCTGTGCTAGCTAATTCCGTGTCTCGAAAAACAAAGCGGATAGGTTCTAATTCTTTACCAGCAATAGCATTGGTTTTTTTAGATACAAACCGAAATACACCGTTGCGCCAACTCCAAAAATCAGGAGCTTTTTTGATCAAATTGATTAAAATTTGATTTGTTACCCAAAGGACAATTGCAAAAGGAAACTCGCGCAATCCTTCCCTTGTCCACTGTAAGTAACCAAAAAATTTCTCCTGTTCTGATTGCTCTTTTCCTAATCTGAGAAAATAAAGTTGTTCAGCACCCGTTACAGTAATTACCGCCGGCTGACGCTGACGGAGATATTCTTCTTGTTCTACCAGTTGATTGAGAGCAGCTTTTAAACTCGGTTCATGACGTGCTAGAATCACTCGATATGCACGAAAATTAGGTTCAAGTTCTGCTTCGTATTGAGCAATGATTTCATCACGAAAATTAGGATCGTCACAAACTGCAATTAGTAGATTTAATCCCTGGTTTTGGGCTTCAATAGAAACAATTAAATCATCATACGCATCTTGATTTTCTCCCTCATCATTTAAAAAATCTTCATTGAACATTAATAGCTCCCTGTCTTTTCAAACTTTCTATAATAATTGGATGAACATCGTACCATGTTTCTTCAGTACGATATTCTAGAACGTATAAACCATGTAGCAAATCTAAAAACTCAGCTTGTTTAGGATCGTTGGGCATGAATTGTTCATAAACACTCTGCAAAATATCTATATCTACTTTTCCTAAACGTATGGAAAAGTCATTGCGAATTTTATTGATTGCTTGGGCGAGAATTTTATCGTCAATGACAACTTTGGCATTGGGGTTTCGTCGAATCATCCGCAAACAAATACGGCAACACTCTTTAGAAATACGAATTAACTCTCGTAAGACGCCGCCACTGTAAATGACAATTTTTTTAGCGGTTTCGGGTGTTATTAATTCACTGGCAATTCGCTTGCGTAAAACTTCACCGAGAATCTTTGTTGCTTCGGGACGCGGTTGAGCATTAGGAAGGCGATTTTTACCTTTTTCAAAGATTTTTAGGACGGGCATTGCTACAATTTGGTCATTAGTTTCTGTAGCAATTATTGTGCTGATAAATGTTTCTCGCAGAACTGCGATGGGTATTGTGTAGATAATCCTAAAATTAGGTTGACACAGAGCTTTAATATTATCTTTATAAATTTCGTTGACTCTGCCTAAATCGAGTTTATCTAGGTCGTCTATAATCACTAAAACATCTTGTTTAGTAGCAGCCTGAATCAAAGCTGCAATTTCGTTAATTCTAGCGACTAAATCTGAAATTTTGCGTTCAAACTCTTGTTTAATCTCATCGCGGACGCTAGCATCAGCTTTTAATTTAGAGCTAATCAATTTGAGCAGGTCGAAACCTATTTCAGCCTCTATCTGTAAATTTAATTCTTCAGTACGAGTGCGGGTAGCAAACCATTTATAAAGAGCTTCCTTAGTACTTTGAGGAATATCAACTCGGCGTGCTTCTGCTTCTGCCATTAAATTCACTGCAATGGCAAACAGAATATTAATATGGTTGACTGCCGACATTTCAATTTTATCAGCAATAGAAAATAGAACTACAAAATACTTATTTTGGATTTGCCTGCTAAATTCAGCCAACAAAGTTGACTTACCACAACCGCGATGTCCTGTAAAGACAATTTTGCCATCTTTATTGGGACTGTCTTCAACTAATTGGTTGAGGTCTGCAATCAAATCATCACCATATTCGACTCTAAATCTTTCCATTTCGTTCCGTTCCATTAACGGAAACAGTTCGAGATTGCTGTATGCTTCCTGAAAGGAGTTTAATAGTTCTTTAGACATTGGATAGTGCCGTAAACGTGCTAACTATTCATATAATGCCTCATCATTTTTGTAGCAAAAGCTCAGGCGATGTCTAGAAGAGACTATGCCTATTAAACTTATCAAATCTCGTCAACAAATGACTACTAAGTGAGTAGTTTTTTATGTCTTAAAAATAGATACTTTATTGCCCAAATACCAACCAATAAATAAGTACTAGAGGTAAATAATAAATAAAGTTGAATGATAGATTATACATTTATAATTTAATCATAAATGATAGATTATACATATAAATTAGTGAAAGTTACTTAAAGGAGAAAGAAAATAAATTTTTCAGTTATAAAAATAAATTTTTAGTGTGCTTGTCCTCATTTTGCTCTAAGGCTGAATATTACTTAAAACTATTTTTAAATAAATCAAACATACTGTAGGAATTTAGTATTTATGCTTTACCCCACGACAACAGTGACATTTGACTGTGGATTGTAGCGATCGCTAACTACAATCCTGCTAAAATAAATCCAGAAATATTTGATGCCCCATCCATTCTATGACCATAGCTCAAGAATTAGATTCTCAAGAAGGCATCCCTGCTGATGTTATTTTTCCCCCTGGTGATTTATATAGTGATGAACCTCCTTTGGAAACCGAACTGCATCTACGACAAATAATTTTACTTTTGACCTGTCTAGAATGGCTGTGGCGAGATAGAAATGATTTTTATGCAGCGGGAAACCTGACTATCTACTACAGTCTGCGCCAACTCAAATCAGAATACTTTCGAGGGCCAGACTTTTTTGTAGTGTTGGGAACCCAACGCAAAACGCGTAAGAGTTGGGTAGTCTGGGAAGAAGATGGTAAATATCCGAATTTAATTTTAGAAATTTTGTCAGACTCAACAGCGAAGACAGATAGAGGTTTAAAAAAAGAAATTTATCAAGATACTTTCCGCACACCTGATTATTTTTGGTTTGACCCATACACATTAGAATTTGCCGGATTTCATTTAGTAGATGGAGAATATCAACCTCTGCAATTAAATGAGCAAGGACATTTGTGGAGTCAACAGTTAGGGTTATATTTAGGGATTCATGAGGGACTATTGCGATTTTTTACACCAGATAGGCAACTAGTACCAACACCTGAAGAAACAGCAGAACAGACAGAACAAAGATTAGAACAAGCAGAACAAAAGGCGCAACGTTTGGCAGCAAAATTACGAGAGTTAAATATCGACCCGGATACAATTTAAACTATTGCGAATTATGAGTTAAAAAGTTTGATTTTGACATCTTTATACAAGTAAATCGTACTAAAATTCTTTTAACAGTACAGATCGTTGTAAGGGCACAACATTGTTGTGCCCCTACCCGTGTACTTCATTTACCTGAAAACCGCTGTATATCTAAGAAACGCTTGGTATTACAGAACGAACAGTGTTGATAAAATTTTGAGCATAATTATGCGTTGAGAAATCGAGGGCGCGTTGCCTAGCAGCGACTCCGGCACTTTGGGCAAATTCTTGCTCGTCAAGGTAACGGAGAATAGCGATCGCTAATTTATCCGCATCGCCGTAAGGTGTTAATAGTCCATTAATCCCATCTGTAATAATCTCCGTTGGTCCCCCTGCATCGCCAGCAATCACAGGTTTTCCCAAAGCCATTGCTTCAATAATCACAATGCCAAACGGTTCTTTATCGGATGCATGGACAAATACATCCATCGCCTGCACCCATTCTGGAATATTGCGCTGTAACCCAGCCATAATTACTTGCTCTTTCAAGCCTAAAGTGGCGATTTCTGCTTTTAAAAAGTCCTCATAATCCGGTTCCAAATCGTGCTTACCGCCAACTACAACACAATGGGCATCGGGATACTGCTGTAAAATTTTGGGCATTGCTTGAACCAATACGTGCATTCCCTTCCATCGTTGCAATCGTCCAACAATTCCAATCAATGGCCCGTGCAAAGGTAAGCCCAACTTTCGCCGTGCTTGTTCAGGAGAAGGTAAAGCATCTGGCTGAAATCGGTCTAGTGCTACGCCAGGATAAACCAAGGGTGTTGGTCTGTGTGGCCAAATCTGGGCTTGTGCTTGCTTGCCATCTTGGGAGAGGGTAATAATTGCCCGCGCTGGGATTAAAGTAGCAAGTCGTACTAACCAAGTTTTATCGCTAGGCACTTCTAGCTGATACCACACAGCAGGTAATCCCGCCAACATCGCCGCGAGGCCTCCAGATATGTGCGTAATCCACATCCAATTGACAATTATATCTGCATGTTCCTCGCGGGCGATCGCAGCTATCCGGAAAACAGCAGCAATAAAACGGTGAATTTGGCGTAAGCGTCCACTTTCCACAACTCGTGTCTCAATGCCAAGGGACTTTACTTGTTCTACCATCGGGCCGTTTTCTAAAAATATCACTAGCCACTCTACGCCAGCATTACGTCCCTGCTGCATCAAATCCCAGAGCATCATTTCACCGCCGCCTCGTTGTTCGGCTAGTGGCATTACAATAATTGCTTTCATAATTTTAACCTGTTGATTAAAGGTGTTGTCTCACGCAGAGACGTAGAGAGAGAATTAAGGGTTTTTCAATATTCTCAATTGTTGCTCTCTGTGTCTGTGTGTGAAATTTTATTTTTGTTGATGCAGATAATATTTATGTCCTGCCATAGCCATAGCTAAAAATCCCCAAAGAATCATACCTGCTACACTCAACATGCCACTACCAATAACTAGTTGTGTAGCAGAACTAATACCAATGGCCCGGGCAGCACTGATAAAACTATCAAAACGACCTTCACCATATTTGCTAACACTAATAATTAGCAAGATTAATCCACCCATATAAAAGATAGCTCCAAACCAACCAAGGGTAAAAAACATATCTAAAATACCACTGTCAATTACTACTACTTCGATTTGACCAGTTTTTTCGTTGACCTTCCAGATATTTCCTAATCCGTTACCTAAAGCATTAGAAAGAGCTAGACTCAGGTTTTTGTCGTAACTTTCCGATCTATCTTTAAAACTGTTATCTTTTTCCAGATTAGAAAAAGTTTCCAAACGAGCTGATACAACCTGAGAAATTGGCTCGATAGTTGTCAATGGCACAACACAAACCGCCATTACCACAATTATGCTTATTAAGCGCATTTGAATCCGAGTTTTGACTGAACCCACAATCATAATTACTCCTAATAACCAACCGCCCCAATTTGTACGCGCTTGTGTCAACAAAAAGGATAAGTAACCAACCGCTGAGGCAGGAAAAATTAAACTTCCGGAACTGGTAAATAACAACAACAACCCAGCTTGCATGACGGAACCAAACGGGCCGACTGAGTGCAATGTACTCCAGACGCGCATTCCAAAAGGTACGGGATTTCCGGCACTCATGAATAGTTTTGATTCTATGAGCCAGTACCTATCCCACTCAGGAGCAACAACGAATTGATATACGCCATAAGCTCCTAAAAGCAGTACGCACCAGAGGAATATTCGCTGAAAATTTTGGCGATAGGCGGGATAATCTCGCCAGTTAATAAATAAGTGAAAAGCAAAAATAATTGGACCTAGCCAATCTAATAAACCCCGTGCTACGGGAACTGGTGCGTTATAAATTAAACCTACTAAAAAGCCGTAAAAGACTCCGATAAAAGCCAAAATAAACGGCAAACCCCCTTGACGAGAGGCGCTTTTAAAGCGTCGTAAAAAAGTTGCTATAGTTACAAACACCACTAAATACGGTGCTATCAGCATTTGACGGGTAGGGTCCCAGCCCACTCGATAATCAACTAAGCGGGTAGCTAAGGGTGTGAGAAAGCATATCCACCAGGTAAAGCCGATATAAAGAATAGGATGACGCAAGTATAAAAACACGGCTACTATTAAAGCTGTCACCGGATAAATTAGGCGCAATGCAGCAGTAGCACCAGCAAAATAGCAAACTACAGTTAATAGGAGAAAGCCTGCGATCGCCATCCAACCTTGTGGCGATCGCTCCTCAGGAGAATAGTTTTCTTGGGAAAAACTATTGTAAAGTATCTGCTTATAAATCATTCAATTACGAATTACGAATTACGAATTACGAATTCTCTACATCCTTGCCAACGTCCCCGCCAAGATGCTAACAATTTTTTACTTGCCAAATGTCCTTGGCTAGGTAAAAATCTCAGCCATTGGATTAAGCCAAAACTATCGCAAGTTCCAACTAATATTGCCCAGAATAAAAATACAATCCTGTAGATAAATGGCAGGTGTTCTAATAAAACTAGCGTTTCATTATGAACTAAATTAATTAAGGCAATTTCATTAAAGTTGTTTCGCCGATCTTCATCAAAACGTTGTGCTGGGTAGTGTTCTACGGCAACATTAGGATCGTAAATTATCTTCCAACCAGCTCGCTTTAATGCCAGTGTGAATGCCATTTCAAAGTGTACTTGCGCTCCTGTACCTCGCATCCGTTCGTCAAAGCGCAATTGCCCAATTGCTTCTTTGCGAAAACTCATGTTTACGCCTTTGAGAACATCGACTTCGCGGGGTTCTCCTACTCCCAGATGATGGTTGCCGATCGCGCGCCCAAACCACTGCAATTTACCAACTATAAGGCGGGAGTCGTCTTCTATTTTGTTGCCGTGATGTATCCAATCACGCCCACCAAGACCGCCAAGGCGACTGTCACAGGTAAAGTAAGCGGCAATGCGCTCTAACCAATCGGGGTGGGGTGCAGCATCATCATCAGTAATGGAAAGAATATCCCCCTTTACCTCTGCAAGTCCGGCATTCAGGGCTGCTACTACCCCGGTTTGCGTGACTTTCACAGTTTGTAATGGCAAATTGTCTGCTTGGAATTGGGTGAGAAATTCCCAAGTTTCTGCATCCGTATCGCGGACAACCACTATCACTTGATCGACTGGTTTAGTTTGCTCCTGTAGCGCCAAAAGGCAGCGTGAGAGGTCTTGTGGACGGCGATAAGTCGGTATGAGAACTGTGTTCCGCATTCTTGCTTAACTCCTCGAATAGATCCACATAAGTTTGTGCCATAGTAGTCCAGCTGTGTTGTTCTGCCACAGAACGAGCAGCTTGACTCATTTGTTGCATCAGCGATTGTTCACTCACTAAGGACATCAACACCCTTGCCAATGCATCGATATCATCTGAGTCGGGTAAGACGATGCCGCATTCTGGTGTTACTAACTCTGCACCCCCGGTAGCTGTGGCAGTAATTACTGGCAGTCCGGAAGCAAGCGCTTCTAACAATACCAAGCTGCAAGCTTCGTATCGGGAAGGAAAAATAAATAAATCTACTGCACGCATAATTTCGGGGATATCACGGCGAAATCCAACAAAATGCACGCGTTCGTTTAACCCCAAGGAAGCCGCTAATTGGGGGAAGGGACTACCTTCGATGTGACCCACAACCACCAGATGTAAATCGGGAACTTTGCTTAAGGCGTGCAGGACTGTATCTAAGTTCTTCCTGGGTGTGCGGATGTCTCCGGCGAAGAGTGCCAGGGTGACATTTTCTGGTAAACCTAATTTTCGTCTATCGCTTTTACCAGGAGTAAACTCTTCTAGGTCTACTCCATTGACAATTACGCGAATGCGAGAACGGGGTACAGTAATGTTAATTAATTCCTGGGCTACCTTTTCCGATACTGCTACAACGACCTTAGCTTTTTGAAAAGCTTGTTTTTCCCAACGAGCATTAAAAGCAGTAAATAGCCACTGATATAAACCATACAAATCTCGGCGATTGCGAGAAATATGAACTGGCGATCGCAACCATGAACTATGCACAAAATGTACAGCATTCACATCAGCAGCAGCCATATTAATCGCGCCATTGATTTTAACTAAATCAATGTTTGAGCGATGTTGACGCAACCAATTTGCACTTTTTTGGGCAAAGATGAAATTACGAACAAATTCGGTGGGATAGCCTTTCACTGGAATTTTAATCCAATTAACTTGACTATTATGTTCTAATTCTGGAGCGATTTCACTTGCTAATAATGTTAGGTGATGACCACGACGAATTGCTTCGTGAGCAACTTCGTAGTTTACCCGTCCTTGACCATCACCTTTTTTAATTTTATGGGTAACAATACAAAGTTTCATACACTTCTTTTCTTTGCGTCCTTGGCGTCCTTGGCGGTTCGTCAAAAATAATATACTCTTCAGAAGAGTTTATATATTATTTCGATACCCCTATTAACTTATTTGCAAAAATTCGCGGAGTAAAACTCAGAGTCAGTGCCGCTAGAGTTCGCAAATTAAATTTTTGTTTTTTCAACGCCTGCCAAAAATAAGGGCGTGCTGCGGCTATCTGTTCGCTTCGCAGTAAACCAATTCCCAATGTAGTATTAGCTTCCAACCATTTTTGTTGAAAGTGTGTCCTAAATTCTTGTAAACGAGCGTCTTCCATAAAGACTTGATAACAAAACATTTCGCTTTTAGCTTTACGAATTTTTGCCTCTACATCTCGACTACCACTGAGCATGGTATCAGTTTGTTCGTGAGCACGATATCGGGTTAATCTTTCTGGATAATAGTAAGCACCACGACCAGATATACAGCAAAGATAAGTTAAATATAAATCCCACATCCCAGCAACTTCTGGGGGAATACTATCCCAATCAATAACGTGATTGCGAATTACACAAGATGCAGCAGTGGGTATACTTTTATCTATTAGCCCTATTTTAGAGAAAGGTTGATGAATTCCTGCTGTTAATTTGTCTCTCTGATAACCGCGTGTATTTTCTTCTGTTCCAATATAATTAATTCTGCCATTTGCATCTATGATATATTGGTCGCAAAAAGCAAGAATTAAGCCAGGATTTTCTTCTAATGGTGGTACAAGCTTTGCTAAAAAGTCTTGATTCCACATATCATCGTCATGAAGGCTAGCAACGTATTTACCTTGCGCCATTTTGAAGGCGTGTTGCTGATTAGCAATCATACCCACGTTTTGCTGGTGTCGCCAAAACCGAATGCGTGAATCACCAAAAGATTCGACAATACCTTGGGGATTTTCTGGACTGCAATTATCAGAAACAATAATTTCAATATTTTGATAAGTTTGTTGAACAGCGCTAGCGATCGCTTGCTTAAGATAATCTGGTCGATTATAAGTAGGAATAATAACGCTGACTAATGGTTGTTGATGCAATGACATATTTTTCTCTCTTAGTTTATTGAGGCGTTTTATATAACTTTTTCCCTGGATAATCAAATTCAGCTATTGTTTTTGCATAAATTGTTCGGAGATTATTTACATGACAATTCATTGTAAATTCTCTCATCAAGAAAGCATGACCTTGTTCGCCCATTTCTCGGCTTTTTTGATAATCGCTAGACAAATGATTAATCGCTTGGGCTAGTTTTTTAATGTTATTACTGGGAACAAGAATACCCGTTTCTCCATCTCGTAAATGTTCGGGAATTCCTCCGACTGCACTACCAATTACAGGTCGATAACGAGCATAAGCTTCGAGAGTCACAAGACCAGCAGGTTCAGGCCAAACACTGGGAAAAATAACTGCAAAACACTGCTGATAAAGTTCATTTATTTTATGGCGATCGCACCAACCATGCCAAGTAATGCGGTTATTTAATCCCAAAGTAGTTGCTAACTTTTCTAACCGTGGCCGTTCCCAACCTTCACCTGCAATATCAAGGTGAATTTGCGGTTTTGTATGTATTAAGGTTTTAATCAACCATTCTAAACCTTTATCAGAAACAATCCGACCAACAAACAAAATTCTCTGATTTTGGTGGACTTCTAAATTTAGGGGTGCAGTTGGTGTTTGCGGTAGAGAAATACCACAGTGTACTGTGACAGTTTGCTCGGCTGGTATGCCATTTTTAATTAACTGTTGACGCACATATTCACTATTAGCGATAAAAGTTACTTTGATATTTTTTAAAGCATCTAGAAACCGCTGAGTACCTTGAATTTCTCTGATAGTTCTTAAAGGTTTACGGCTACCACATTTATCTGCTAATTTACCCCAGGTACATCCTAAGTAAGAAAAGTTGCGATCGCAGATTGTTCGCTCTCCAGCTAAATACTTTGTACCACTAGGACAATACAATGCATGATTATGAACGCTGAAGATTGTAGGACATTCACCTGTAAGCTGCAATAGTAAATCTGGGCTGTGGAGGTGCAATAATTTTAACTGGCTTTGGTCAACATTCTTGAGCGATTTGATCACGCGATCGCTAATATCAGCTGAACGATGCTCAAATAGAGAAGCTAAATAAGTTTCAACACCTCCGCCCTCACCTACCTCAAAATTCGAGCATTGGTAAATTAGATTTTCTGCAAAAATCTCCCCATGCAATTGTTTTTTATGTTGCTGGAACCTCTTAATTATTTTAGGCATATTTCGCCACTGAATTCTCGCTTTATTCTTAACTTTATTAGTCATATAAGTAACGAACTATTTACATCAAACTATTTGGCAATATCAAACCAAAACTTATGCCTAACATCACTTACATAATGCCTAAGAGCAATATTTTTATTTGCAAATTTATCTGGATAGATGAACTGATCTTCTACATTGAGAACATATTTTTTAGAACATAAAGGTTCAGCATGATTCTGATGCATTGTCAAATGTACAATTGTTTGTTCAGTAAAATAAGTAGGATATTCTTGAAGATTTCCTAAACGTTCAATAGCAAAACTCCAGTCAATTTCATGACTAAATAATATAAATCCAGCATTTACTGGATTTGATTTTTCGGAATCATTATAAAGAACTCGCTCGTCTAGCGAAGTAAAACAATCAGGTAGATATAGAGAGTATTTTTTGTCAGAGTTACTCAAATTAATTAAGTCAACACCACCAGGAAAAAATAAAATATCTGAATCGGTGTAAATCGTAGTTCCATTAATAGGAATTGACATTAATGCCGACAACTTTTTACCTAATGGATGCAGCTGGGCATAATCAAGAACACATTGAGGTAAATCGGTTCTCAGGAAGTTTTGTAAAAGTACTACCTGAACGCAAGGATGGATGCGGCGAAGCAAATTACAACTAGAATCAGTGTAGCTACCATCGGAAATTACAGTGAATGTATCTGGAATGCCGACATGACGAATGAATGAGCGAATACTTGCCACTTGTTCGGGCAAATCGCGTTCGCATGAGAAGGCATAGACACTTATTGGAACTTGCTGAGTTTGTTTTATCGGGATGCTGACAATTTGAGAAAGGGCTGCTTTATATAAGGAACGATTAAATTTACCCTGAATTTTAGCAGTGTGATAGCCTAGATTTATCATTTATTTTTCCTCGTTAAAGCTATAAATAGGAGTCAGAATAGTCTCAATACTTGTCGGTTAAGGGGAAAGGGGGAAAGAAAAAACCTTTAACCTTTTCCCCAAATCCAATGCCGAGTTAAAAATGCACAAAGCGAGCAGTATTGAGAATAGTCTAATCTTAATGGAATTAGAATAATTGAGTAAGTTTGTGAATTCGTAATCCGGAAATTACGAATTACGAATTCACAAATTAGGAATTATAGTATTGCATTTGGTGATATTCCCAAAGCTTACCTTGACGTCCCAATAATTCTTCATACTTGCCCTGTTCTACTATGCGTCCTGCTTCCAGGACTACTACTTTATCTGCTTTAGAAATAGTAGAAAGACGGTGAGCGATCGCAATTACTGTTCTACCAACAGATAGCTTTTCTAATGAATCTTGAATCAAGCGTTCGGATACAGAATCTAAGGCGCTAGTTGCTTCATCTAAAATCAAAATTTCTGGGTTCCGTAGAAGCGCCCGCGCTATAGCAATTCGTTGTCTTTGTCCTCCAGATAATCTAACACCCCTGTCTCCTAATTGGGTATTAAAACCTTCGGGCATTTCTAAAATAAATTCTAGTGCATTGGCTAATTTAGCAGCTTCTTGAATTTCAGCATTTGTAGCTTCTGGAGTCCCATAAGCTATGTTTTGCCAAACAGTGGTATTGAAGATAAAGGTATCCTGACTAACAACTGCTATTTGGGAACGTAGAGAGTTAATTTCAAATAGTCGTATATCAATTTCATCAATGTAAATATTTCCCTCTGTAGCATTATAAAACCGGGGAATTAAATCAGCAAGGGTTGTTTTACCAGCCCCAGAAGCTCCAACTAATGCTGTCATTTTTCCCTTTTCAATGGTTAGGGTAACATTATGCAACACTAGAGTTTTATCGTCGTAACCAAAATCTACACATACTAAATTAATTGAAGTTTTTAACCCATTAAATTTAAGATGACCATTCTGAAAATAATTTTTATCATCGCTTTTTAAGAGGTTTTTAATGTTGTCTGCTGAACCATGTAAAGTGCTGAGAAATGCTCTTGTGCCATTAATATCTTGAACGAATGGGATAAAACGAAATAGCACAAAGAAAAATGTTAGTAAAGAAGCAACTTGTAGCGTTCCATTACTAACCAGGCTAGTGAATGCCAAAATAATCATTCCCACCAACACCGTAGTAGCTACCCCTTCAGCAATTGGCTTGACAAGTGTCCAAGTGAAGACAACTTTAGTTGTAGTACTTACTACTTTGTCGCTAGCTTTGTAGTAACGCTGACGCTCAAATTCTTGAGTACCACAGGAATGAACAGTGCGAATGCCATTAATAAATTCTACGGCTGTTGATGTAAAATTAGCATTAGCAGTTGTCATGCCAAAACTTGATTCTCTGACTCTGGCATTTAAATTAGATAATCCTACACCTAAAAGTGTAAATAGTAATGCTGAGATCAAAGTTAGTTGCCATGATATCAAAAACATTGATATTAAGTAGACAATAGTTGTTAGTCCTCTCGTCACTAAAAATGCTCCAGCACTGAAACCTTGTCTTATTCTTTCAATTTCTGTGGTAATTGTGTTAATTAATTCCCCAGAACGAGTTTTAGCAAAGTAGCTTAGCGATAAGGCTTGCAACTGTTCAAAAATTTGCTTACGTAAGCGATCTGCAAGATTTAGTTGAGATAATTCTGTATAGACTTGGGAAAAGTAATTAAAGGTGGCACGTAACCAAGTACTTAATAAAATTAATAAAGATATACGATACAGACGATTAAGTGCCGATGTCTTAGTTCCCAAAATCAAAATATCAAACCATTCTATTCCTGTCTGAACAGGTTGAGCGTCAGGACTAGTTAAGCTTTGCAAAAATGAAAGCAAGAAACCAATACTCACACCTTCAAATGTTGCCGCTAAAATCGAGAATATCAGAGCTAAAGTGGCAATTTTGCGGAAGTGTCTAAATTCTTGCAATATCAAATAGTTGTCTTGCCAAAATCTAGTAGCTTTCAGCAGATTGCTGATTGATTGAGGGAATTTGAAAAGCATGGATTTTTCTAACAATAGTTTGACGCGTAAGAAGTTATGATGCATTACTGAAGAGGGGAAAGGCGAAGGAAAAAAGGAATAAATTTACCCTTTACCCTTTAACCTTTTCCCTACCCGTTGGCGTAGCCTCTCGCAGAGAAGGATGATGCTATAAAACCATCAATTACTGTACAGATAAATTTCTGAATTCTGTATTCTGTATTCTGTATTCTTCTTCAATTAGTTGTATTGCATCTGCCAAAGTCCAAGAACGAGAGCCGAGCAAATTCATGTCACCGCGCAGCACATTAAATAACAATGGCAGATTGTTGAGGCTGTATTTATGCATCCAACGCCCTAGCGGTGTGATGTTGTAATTTACTGTGCTGGAAAATCTCATGGCTCGAAAAAGTCTACCTCTTTCTCCAACACGCCATTCATAGCAAAAAAGTGACTCTGGCGAGTAAATTTGCATCAATACAATCAATCCCAGGATAACTGGGCTGAGTAATAACAGCAATGAAAAAGCAACAATCCAATCAATGGTTCGTTGTAACCATTTCCAGGTTTGATTACCTTGTTTTAGCTGTTTATTGCTAGCGGATATGCGTAAGAATATTGGCTTATGAGCTTGTTCACATGCATCTGCCCAAAACTGTAGCAAACCTTCACCGAGTTTTGCATCTATGCTTACCAAATTTATAGGAGAATGTTTTAAGCATTCTACTAGCGATCGCTGATTATTTAATGAAGCCAAATATGGTAGTTTAACTCCTCCTGGCGGCTTCACCAACAGTTTACCCCGTCGCCACAGGAGTGTGCAGTACCCAGAGCCAAGATCTTGGTTTTGCGGGGTTACATCATAGAAATTCTCTAGGGCTGGAATTATTGAAGTTGTCATAAATCTTTGGGTTTATACAAGAGTGAATTGCTGAGGCGTTATCAAAGGCTATCAAGCTAATTCGTAATTATGTTAAAGATAGTAATTTCAACTCTATCTAAAACAAAGCTACTGTAGAGATTAAGGTCTGCAACCTTATGCTTAATTACGAGAAAGATTGCGATTTAGATTCTTGGGTAATCGGGATTTTTAGAGTAACTACTGATAGTAGAAAAGTGTAGAGAAAAATTACCTATGAATCTATATCTACGTTTAATTATGCTGGGGTGTTTCTTGTATCGATAGATTTAACAAAACCAGTTCACTCTTGTGTTCTAACTTTTTGCAGGTGCTTTAATCTCTAGAATATAAGACTATGTAGAAATAGCGATCACTCAAATCAATTCTTTATTTAGACTTTAATTACTCAGTGATTTCTCTGGAAACTGATAAAGATAGCATAAATCTACGAAATTTTTCCTGATAGTAATAAATTTAAATTTTAATATATTTTGATACATTTTTAGGGTAGCACAGCTGTGCTACCCTACTTAAAAAGATATCTGCCCAGGCGTAATATCATATCCGCATAATTAGTTATGATTCCCACAGTCATTGCACCCCACGCGCTTTGTCTCCCCTAAGAGCTTGCCTACGGTCTACACACAAGTCTTCTAGAGTTGCGCCACAGGCTTTTTATCCCCCCAACCCCCCTTGGAAAAGAGGGGGGCAAAAACCTCTCAAAGTCCCCCTTTTTAAGGGGGATTTAGGGGGATCTACGACGATTTTGGTTGTTTAAAGAGATGTGTGTACACGGTAGCCCCGCAAGCTCTTAGGGGATTAAGGGGTGGGGTTCTTTGGGTTTAATAAGTAATCAAGCGGACATGATATAACTTGTCGTAGATATTGCAGTGGCTTACCAATGCCCAATGCCTAATCTATTTTTCCACAGCTTGGCGCAAGGCTAATTGCTGTTGTTTGACATAAGGTACGTAATTACTGCTAGAGTTTGATACCCCATTTGCTACAACTCCAATCAAGTTTAACTTGCTGAGCATGGCTGTAGCTTGAGTCAGTTGGCTTCGTGTCACAATACCAATGCTTGCCACCATGACCACACTACGAGAAGATGATGCGGTGAGCATGGCATCTACCATACCGAGAACTGGCGAAGCATCTATGAGTACCAAATCGTAGTTTTCCTCAAATGCTGCCATCAATTCCATCATCCGAGGGGAACTTAAGAGATTAGCGGGGTCAGCAGGTTTTGGCCCAGCAGTCAAAATATCAATGTAGGCTGAACCTGTGTACTGAATACTAATTTGGTTGGGTAGACTTGCATCACTAGATAGTAGAGTTGAAAGCCCCTGTTCATTGGGAAGATTCAGCTGTTCGTGCAGACTAGGAGCGCGCAAATTGGCATCAATTAGCAGTACTCTTTTATGTAAACGTGCAGCACTCATGGCCAAACCCAACGCTAAAGCTGATTTACCCTCATCTGGCAAAGCCGAGGTGACCATCAAAGATTTCAAATTGGAAACAGCATTTAAAAGTTCAATGTTTTTGTAAATCAGATCCAGCGATTCCCAACGCGGTGGAGATTGCAATACTTGAATTGTCCAAGGCGCGAGAACTTCTGGCTTGCCAAAAGGCAATTTAATCATTGATTCTCTCGGTTTAGCTGGCGGTAATTTGGGAGTTATTCCTAACAATGGTAGGGGGATTTGCTTTTCTAACTCAGCAGTAGTGTGGACTGAATCATCAATCGATTCCCGAATAAAGACAGCAATTCCTCCTAACATTAATCCAACTACTGCACCTAATAACAAATTCTGCTGAAGATTGGGGCCTAATTGTGCGCCTTTTTGGGGTTCTTCTACAACTTCCCAATTAAATCCCCCCTTAGCAAGTTCTTGGCGTAATTGTTGTTCTGCCCTTAAAAGCTGCTCTAATCTTTCACGGCTAAATTGTAGCTGCGGTAGCATCCGATTGTAATAAGCCAACAAAGGTGGAAAGCGTTTGATTTCAAAACGTAATTCGTTCTCTTTCTTAGCTAAAGTTTGGTCGCGGGCACTTAAAGCAACTAAATTTGTTTGCGTTTCTACTAATTGACTAGCAAGGTTGAGATCGATTTCACCAAGTTGTCCTTTTTCGAGGAGAGAGTCTCCAGAAATGAATGCACTAGCAGATTTTCCGCCTAAAGTTCTTCCTACTTCTTGTTGCAATAACTCCTTCTGACTCTGAAGCTGTTCTTTGAGCTTTTGCACGCTAGGAGTTGCATCTGTAAAGCGTAAGCGTTCTTGTGCTAGCGCCAGTTCTGTTTTTTGGATTTCGTTGAGTAAGCCTTGATAGCGAGTAGACTGACTCAGACGGGAAGCTACTAAGGCATTCTGTGGAGAACGATTAAGTTGTTCTTCTAAAGATTTCTGACGTGCTAAAGCCTCACCATATTGAGAACGAGTTGTCTGCCGTTCTTGGGCAATATTATTCAAAGCTGTTTCAATTGCTTTAGCCTGTGATTCGGGATCGATTAAATTTTGGTTTCTGCGAAATCTTTGGAGGTTTGTCTCAGCTGCTTTAACTTCTTCACTGGCTTTACTTAACTGTTCTCTAATAATTTGCAGACCCTTTTGTAAACGCGAATTCTGTTGTTGTTTATTGTATTCGACATAAACTTGTCGAATTGCACCCAAAACTTTTTGGGTTTTTTCTGGATCTCGATCTGTGTATTCGACTTGAAAGATTTTAGTAGCAACATTATCTTCTTTGCTTCTTAATTGAGTTAAGACCAAAGAACCTTTAATTTCACCTGTACTGATGTCTGGATATTCAGACTCAAGTTTCTCAACTGCTTTTTGGATTAGACCCGAACTTTGCATCAAATTAAGCTGGGTTGCAGTATCTATCACCACATTAGTGTCTGTAAACTGATTTTCTACTCCACCTCCTTCTTTTTTACCTTGATAGTTAGGTTCTACTAATAGCTGCATGGAACTTCTAAAAGTTGGTTTGGTCTTTAAAGTTACTATGCCTCCAATAGTAATAGAACCAACAAGTACTACTAAAAACCAAGGAAATCTCCGCACCAAGACGGTAAACATTTGTCCATAGCTTGGTTCAGTTTCCGAAACTGTAGTTATATGAGAATTTAGACTAGTTTGAACCACTTTTATGATCCTTCCAAGAATTTACGCTAAGAGATTAATAAAATCAGAAATCAGAATCCAGAATTCAGAATATAACCAGTAAATAATTTATTTTTATCGCTGTTTAAAACTTAGTAAATCTTGGATTTAATCAGGAGGTTAAAATAGTTAACTTACAAGATTTACATAGTTTATTCTGACTTATGAATTCTGACCGGAGCCGTCCTGCTCCTGAATTTTTTTAAAGATGCACGCTGCAAACTTGATTAATGATTTGCTCAACTTTCCTGAAAAATGCATCTTCAGAAAAGTTTGTCACTGCATGATTACGAATGCGATCGTAATTCCAAGAAATTTCCTTGGCTTCTAGTAATGCAAGTTGCAAAGATTCGGGTGTTTGTCTTTTGAAAAAGACTCCCGTTTCACCAGGTATTTGAGTATCTATTACTCCACCTGCTCCATAGGCAATAACTGGTGTGCCGCTAGCATTGGCCTCTACTGGAACTAATCCGTAGTCTTCTAAAGCTGCAACAATAATGGACTTAGCTTTAGAAAATAAGTCTTTACGTGTCTTATCACTTACATGTCCCAAAAACTGAATATTTTGTAATGCTTTTGATTTTAACCGTTCTAATTCTGGGCCATCACCAGATATTAATAGCCGCCAGCCTAACCAATTAAAAGCTTCGACTATTACATCAAGACGCTTATAGCTGATCATTCGAGCAGAGGCAAGATAATATTCATCTTTAATATCAGAAAAAAGAAATTTACTAGTATCAATTGGATAGTTAATCCTCATTGCCTGTTTGCCATAAATATTTTCAATACGGCGGGCAACAACACTAGAATTAGCAATATAAAGGTCAGGCTCTTGTGAATATTTCAAGTCTACCTTTCTCATTACTTGGAAGACTTGCTCGATTAAAGGAGCAAAATATTTATAGTCTCCATACTCCTTTAAATAAGTTGCCGTATCCCATAAGAAACGAGTCACATTATGACAAAAGCAAATGTGTCGAGCATTGGGATTTTTTCGCACTGCTTTGGCAAAGCTAGTGCTACTACTAATAATCAAATCGTAATCTTGCAAATCTAAGGCACGAAAAGCAGGAAAGTATAAAGGTGCCATTGACCTAAAATACTTTGCTGCACAGGGAATCTTTTGTAAGAATGTTGTGTTAACTATGCGATCGCCAAGATCGATAGTTTTTTGCGGATCGTACAGAGATGTGAAAATGTCTGCTTCGGGATAACGCTTACAAAGCAGTTCAAATACACGCTCTGCCCCACCCCGCTGAGTCAAATAATCGTGGACTAGAGCAATTTTCATGAATTGTACCTAAGAAAATAGGGAATTGGGCATGGGGTATGGGGCATGGAGCATTGGGGAGCCACTGCGTTGGGCGGCTTTGCCGACTTGAAGCAAGTGGCGTCATGGGGCCATTGGTTATTTCCCCCATCTCCCTATCTCCGCATCTCCCTACCTCCCTATCTCCCTCATCCCCGCGTCTATAAATCTGAAACCCTAATACCCAACTGCTGCCAAGATTTTCTCTGGGGCGAAATAGCTGTTTTGCTCGGCTCGTAGTCGATCGCAAAGTCTGCCTTCGGGTAATTCTACATCGTCGTATGTGAGGACTTCATCTCTGGAAATGTCTCGTTTGAGGCGACATCCTTCGGCTAAACCGATTGGTAGGAGATTTTGCTGTTGGACGATATCGGAATTCTCGCATTGTCCGTAGGTCATGTAGTAGCCGATGCCGTCGAGGGTTTCTCCGGCTTTGAGGTCGATTTTGGCGGTGGTGATGACATCTACTAAGGGGCCTGCTAGGGGAGACATGACGGCATCACCGAACAAAACTACACGCGCTACGGATAGGGGAACTTCAAAATGACAGAGGTGATAAGGAGTATAGAAGCTGTAAAGAGGGCCTTCACCTAATTTGTATAAGTTGAGATAGTGGCGTTGTTTGGGGTCGTCGTGAGTGGCAAATACATATACGCCAGGGCCGGGTTTGGCTCCGACTACATAATCGACGATACCGCCCAGTTCCTTGAGTTGTTCGACATCATATAGTTGGGCCATTTCATCAACGTAGCCGGTGAAGTCATATCCGAGCATTCCTCGTTTGGCGACTTTCATGCCTGTGGCATTAGCAACGATCGCTTGCTCAAAGGAAATTTTGGTTCCATCAGCAAAGCTAGCCACCATGTGAGGCTTTTGACCCCAACGTTTAGCAAATCCTTCCTGGGTGGTGGGATTGCGATAGGGGTCTTGAAGTCCTTTAATGTTACCGCACAATAGTGGAGTTAAACCAATGCTTTTGACAAATCGGTAGAGGTTCATTTGTACCCCTGGCTGATCGCCATCACAAGCGCTGAGGATAACGCCTGCTTTGTCGGCATACACTTTCAGGATGGGGCCAATAGTGCCGTCGAGTTCGGCATTCATCATAATCACATGTTTGCGATGGGCGATCGCTTCGGTGACGATTTGAGCGCCAAATTCAATTGCACCTGTGACTTCGATGAGTGCATCGATACTCTGGGCGCGACACAGTAACTTAGCGTCATCTGTGACTGCATATTTCCCGTTGGCGATCGCATCTTCTAATTCGCCGACAGTTGCAACAACTTGAATATCTTCAATTCCTGCTTCTGAATAAGCTTGTTTAGCTGCATCAATCTTGCGATTAAAGATAGCAACTAACTCCATTCCTGGGACTGAATTGACAATTTGGTTGGCAATTCCTCGACCCATAAAACCAGCACCAATCATCCCAACTTTAATCGGATTGCTTGCTGCTGCTCTGGCTTGTAAGGCGCGATCGATAATAATCATGAACTAAACTCCTTTTTAGAACTGTTTGTTGTGCTACAAATTCCCAATTATTTTGCACTTAATAATTTGTTACGATTTGCTATTAAGTACATTTTCAGATGTAATTAGTATTAGTACTAACTAATTGTTTGCTAGACTCTATGAAATAACTCTGTTTTTTAGATTTCTGGTCTTCAAGCATTTGCTCCACAGCATTCCGATATGCTTGAGCAAACTTTTCTTTGGTATGATTTGTTCTTGCGTATTCCCATACCTTTCGAGACTTAACTTTGAGGTCTTCTACAGGCAAATTAGAAATACTTCTAACTTTCGCCTTAATTTCTTCCAAGGAAAGGTTATCGAAAATCACACCAAAATCGTGAACATCCACACCAGATTCATAGCTTAAAATCGGAATTAACCCGCCTTGCAAGCAACTGATTACTGCTCCTGACTGTCCCTCAGAAACCGAAGGATAAACAAGCCCCAGACAATTATTTGTTACCTCGGTAAACTCAGGGCTACTAACATCAATCCAGCCATAGGTATGAATGTTTGGTGTTTCGTAGAGTTCTTTATAGAAAGCCTTCTCAAATTCTTTGTCATTACTAATTGGGCCACAAACCGTTAAATGGTATTCTGGCATTTGGGCAAAGGCATCTAAAACTAAATCTAGTCCTTTGAGAACTAAAGCGCTACCACCAAACCACAGAAAATTTTTTCTGACGGCTGCAAAATCTTTCTGTTCGGGATAGGGATAAACAACAGGCGAAGAAATGGGAATACGATACATGGGTTTGTTGGCATATTTGAATGTACCAACTGTGAAATCATTGCCCAAAACTGTAGCACAATCAGCATATTCAATTCCCAAGTTGGGCATTTCAAATCGCTGTGGAGTTAAGGTAATTCCTCGACGCTGTTGGAGTTCTAGAAGCCTGTTACATTCAGCTGCATTACGAAACACCATATTCGCAATGTCAACGTGAAAAATTTTGATACAATCTTTATTTAGTTTTGGTGCAAGTGCCTCCATTCGATGACGAATATCAATGAAAAATGCGTAATCTTTTTGGGGAACGAATTTATCATTGTGAAACTGGATGACATCAACGTTGTAACGCATGTCTAAAAAAGTTTGTGCTATTTGCCAAACTTCCCAATACCAAGTATGGTCATTAGGCATTGGTTGGCCTGGTTTTAATACTGGAGTTTAGACTAAGCTATGCAAAATGACCCAGCAGGGCTGAGTTA
>NZ_CAWUDO010000105.1:0-24333 GCF_963920935.1 Nostoc sp. CCY 9925
CCTTCTGCCTTAAAGCGCGTAACCTTTCATCATCACCAAAAGCTGACAAGAACCCAAAATAGTTGCAACTTCCGTCATCGCTGTACTCGACAGGGGAATCGTCTGCCGAAAATGTTGTACTAATACAGCCTTAGTCAAAGCAGTACAGCCTTGAGAACCGTGTAACAAAGGCATGATTCCCTTCAACCCCAAAAAGGCTAAAACTGCACCCACAGTCTGGCTTTGCTTGAGGGGATTAACTGCAACTGATGTACTTGTAACGCTAATAATCGCCATTAGATATCCTCCTTAGAAGAATTTCCTACTTCCCACGGGGCAGGCTGGCATACTTGCTCCCACACAGGGCTGTAAAAAGCGGCATACAGTTCTCGTGCCACCTCTAAAATTCCTATATAGCCTGCATAAGCATGGTTGCGTTCTTGATTAATATCTAGAAATGGAATCCTAGCTGTGAGAGAAGTGTCTTGATAGCATTTCTCCGCAATTAACATATCAGCTTGATTTTCGTTAATTATCTGTAAAATTTCTTCAGGACTATTTTCTTCTAGAATTATGCCATCTTGACCCACTAAACTTTTGACTCTAATTCTATTCTCCTCAGTATTATTCTTAGTAAGAATAGCAATAACTTCCATCCCCAATTTCTTAGCAGCAAAGATAATCAACCAACTTTTGAAACTTCCAGTAGAAAGAATAACGTGCTTACCTTGCAATCGATTCATATAAAGAGCAAGCTTTTCTTCTAAGGCAGCAGTTTCTTCTGCAATTAGTTTTTCTGTACGTTCTTGCAAATCAGAATGACCCAACTTTGCGGCAATATTCCTTAGACACTCATTGATTTGCTCAACACCATAAATAGACTCTTCAATATAGGGAATGCCATATTGTTTCTCCATCCTTTTTGCCATGTTGATTAGTGCTTTGGAGGAGAGGATCACATTAAGCTTGGCGTGATGAGCATAGCAAACTTCTTTGTAGACAGCATCGCCTGTAATTTTTGCTAAAACTCTGATACCTAATTTCTCCAACAACGGTAGAACATTCCATATTGCACCTGCAATATTGTATTCACCAATTAAGTTGATGTCATAAGGTGTAGTAATATCTGGTTGGGCTGTTCCAATAACGTGTTCTAGCATTGCTTCACCAGCAACACGGTTGCCTAAATTTTGGTTCCCAATAAAGCCAGGGCAATGTACAGGGATAGTGGGTATTCCTGTTTTCTCGGTGGCATCTTTGCAAACTCCCTCAATGTCATCCCCAATCAAAGCGGTGATGCAAGTAGAGTAAACAAATACTGCCGCAGGTTTGTAGCGTCTTTGTAATTCTAAAATGCCTTTGTACAGCTTTTTAGCTCCACCAAAGATGATATCGTTCTCATCAATGTCGCTGCTAAAGCGTATCTTGTACAGCATCGAACCAGAAGAAAGACTGCTGTAACTTCCCCAAATACTGGCAGCACAGCCACTTGGCCCGTGAACTACATGGGCAGCATCAGTGATTGGTACAAGGGTAATCATTGCACTATCAAAAGCGCAACTCCCTTGAGTAGTTCCAGGTTGGGGTAATTGTGTGTCAGACTTTTTTTTCTTTTGTATCTGCTGTTGACGAGCATCTTCAGAATTTGAGTCACTGAGTGAATCGTTGGTTTTTCCTGGAGTGGGATTCATTTGTTTGGTGACAATAGATAGAAGTTATTAGGTGTTAACTGAATTCCCAAAAGCTTTTATAGGATTTGCATTAATTATCTATATATTTAAAACATGGAATAAAAGGGAATGAGAAAGAGAATTTCCCATTCCCTCAAACATAAACAACCAACTAAATTAGAGAAGGAGAAAACAAAAACACGAACTAGACTATTAAAGTATTAATCTTGCCGTGTACACCTTGGCAGATTAGTGTTAACAAGGTGAAGATCAGACACACAGAAGTTAAGATTAGCTATTCGATTACCTCCATTTTAAAAGATTAGTGAGGAAGTGGGCGAGAATAGCCCACTTAATATTTACTTTGTATTTAGCACCTAATTCTGAACAAGAACTTACTTCTTATCGCTACCAGAAACTATTTCTACATTTCCTTTTTTCAGTGCTTCTAATGCTTCACCTTCAGCATCCTCTTGCTTCTTAGCAGCATCGGCTTGGCTAATTAGTTTCGCAGCATTTTCTTCACTTTCCAGGATACCGAATTCAATCAACAAATCTTCTAGCTCATCCATTTCGATGGGTGTGGGAACGGCAAGATTTGTATTGTTGATAATCTTGTCTGCTAGGGTACGATATTCATTAGCTTGGTTGCTGTCGGGTGCGTACTCATTCACTGTCATCCGCCGCAATTCGGCGTGCTGCACGATATTGTCACGGGGGACAAAGTGAATCATCTGGGTACTTAATCTAGCTGCTAGGGTGCTAATCAGTTCGTCTTCCCGGTCAGTTTTCCGGCTGTTACAAATCAGCCCACCCAAACGTACACCACCAGTGTGAGCATATTTGAGAACGCCACGAGCAATGTTGTTAGCTGCAAACATCGCCATCATTTCACCAGAGGTAACGATGTAGATTTCTTGGGCCTTACCTTCACGAATAGGCATAGCAAAACCACCACATACAACGTCTCCCAATACGTCGTAGGATACAAAATCTACATCTGAGTAAGCACCGTTTTCTTCAAGGAAATTAATGGCGGTGATGATACCTCGACCGGCGCAACCTACACCAGGTTCTGGCCCACCTGATTCTACGCATCTAATATCACGGAAGCCAGTAATTACTACTTCTTCGAGTTCGATATCTTCCACAGCGCCCCGTTCAGCAGCTAAGTGCAACACGGTGGTTTGAGCTTTACAGTGCAGAATCAAACGGGTAGAGTCAGCTTTGGGGTCACATCCGACAATCAAGATGCGTTTACCCACTTCTGCCATCGCAGCAAGGGTGTTTTGGGAAGTGGTAGATTTACCAATACCACCTTTACCGTAAAAAGCAATTTGTCTAATTTTGTCGTCGGACATGATGATTGATCCTGTAATTGTTTGTTTGGTGAGTCTGTCAGTTTATGAGGCGATGCCTACGGTGGTAAACTACGCACTTTGTACCTACCGGAGGTACTCGCGCTTGACCTGATGTAGAACCACATTGGAGGCGATCGCTCTACAGCAAAAAGAGTCCGAATCCAGAACATATTCAAGTTTTGGTGAGTTTTCGTTGGCCATTAGTCATTGTTTTTTCTGACTAATAGCTAGAGCAATAAGACATCACTCAAAGAATATTGCAAGTATTTCCAGACGCTCACTCAAATGATTTCTCTGGCGGCAGTAATACCAATTAGAAAAAAGAAAGCTATAGATTCCAAACTCGAAATCCCAATTACGAATTATGAATTACGAATTCCGAATTATCAAAGGTTGCTCATACCTCAAGAGTAGTTGCAGCAGGATTTAAATTTACGCCAAGTATTCCTTTAAACACACAACCAACCATTGCAATCCACTCTAAACAGTCGCTACAACTTCCCCAATCTTGCTGATATCATAACCGCCGAGAATTTCAAATTGCGAGTGAACCATCCGATGTCCTAAAGTACCGAGCAACTGCTGTACAGGCGCTTCTTCGAGATATTCTTTGAGAATCACCAAATCATATCGTGACTGATGTAAAGGGATAAATCCCAGCCCAAAAGCGGTAGCGGATTTAACTTAATATCTGCCAAGGCGAAAGTGTAGTCTTTGAGTTTATATCATTTCTCTTTGACGACATGAATGTGCTTTCGCTGTCTTGATTCCCCATATAAAAAGACTATCACATCAATTGCCAATTTGCTTGCGAAACGCAAATTATTCTTGCGGGTGGTTGCTTTTTAACTGCTATTATGGCTCAAAAGCCCCAAATTCCAATAAACAGAGCATTTGTCTAGTAAAAAATTAATACCAACCTTATTGGTAGAAAGTAGCGTTTAATACAGTTTTAGAAATTAGTTTCAGCTTTGATGCTTGATAGACGAGTAATAGAAGCCGTAAAAAACATACCAACCAATTTCGCTCTTTGGGGTAAATTTTGCCCTAACTAAAAATTACCGATTTGACTAGAGTGAATATGCACATAGCACCAGCAAAAAATTGCTGTGTTAATTTTTTGCACAATTAGATATTTACTAAATATGTAACAGATGACATGAAATTACTGTTATTAGCAACAAAGCAATGGAGAGACTAATGATTACCGAAGAATTAGATAAAATCACTATGGTGCTACTTAACCCCAAGTCTAATGAAAAGCGATCGCTCCCTTTCCCCACTCTCTCTTCAACGTTCCGAACTACTTGCGCCAGCAGGTAATTGGGAATGTGCCAAAGCTGCTGTAGAAAATGGGGCAGATGCAATTTACTTCGGTTTAGATCGCTTCAACGCCAGAATGCGGGCGCAAAATTTCACAGAAGCAGACTTACCCAGCTTGATGAAATTTCTGCATTGTCGGGGCGTAAAGGGTTATGTCACGGTAAATACACTAATCTTTCCTAAAGAACTAGCAGAAGCACAACAATATCTCCGCACGATTATTGCAGCAGGTGTGGATGCGGTGATTGTTCAAGATATTGGTATATGTCGTCTCATCCGTCACCTATCGCCTGATTTCCCCATCCATGCTTCCACGCAAATGACCATTACTAGTGCGGCTGGTGTGGAATTTGCCAAATCCCTTGGTTGTCAATTGGTAGTGCTGGCGCGTGAATGTTCTCTCAAAGAAATCAATAAAATTCAGCAGCAGATTGTCCAACAGCAGACTTCGCTACCTTTAGAAGTTTTTGTTCACGGTGCGTTGTGTGTGGCATATTCCGGTCAGTGTTTGACGAGTGAAGCTTTAGGCGGACGTTCTGCCAATCGAGGTGAATGCGCCCAAGCTTGCCGGATGCCTTATGATTTAATAGCTGATGGGAAAGTTGTAGATTTAGAGAATCGCAAATATTTACTCAGTCCTCAAGACCTCGCAGGATTAGATGTTTTGCCCGATTTGGTGAAATCAGGCGTAACTTCTCTGAAAATTGAAGGCCGCCTAAAAGCTCCAGAGTATGTTGCTAATGTCACCCGTGTTTATCGGCAAGCTTTGGATCGGGTGATGGAGGAATTGGACGCGGGGAAAGTGTCGCAGCAAATTTCATCTTCTCAAGAACACTACAACTTAGAGATGGCATTTTCTCGTGGACTTTACACGGGTTGGTTTAGCGGAATTAATAATCAGGAATTAGTTCATGCGCGTTTTGGTAAAAAACGCGGGGTTTATTTAGGTGAAGTTACTCGCATCCACAACGAACAGATAGCAATCAAATTGGAAGCGCCAGTTAAACCAGGAGATGGAATTGTGTTTGACTGCGGTCATCCAGAGGCGAAGGAAGAAGGCGGGCGGGTGTATGGGGTGGTGTCCAAAGGTAAGGAAACTATGCTGACCTTTGGTAGAAGTGATGTGAATTTACGTCGGGTGCATGTGGGCGATCGCGTTTGGAAAACCAGCGACCCGGAACTGGATAAGCAACTCCGTCAAAGTTTTGCAGGCGATAACCCACAATTTCAGCGTCCGATTGAGTTGGAGGTTTATGGAGAAATTGGTCAGCCATTGATTGCGATCGCCCGCGATCGAGTTGGTAATATTGTCCAAGTGGAGTCTGCAATTTCACTGGTAGAAGCGCACACCAAACCTTTAGATACAACTCGTTTACAAGAACAATTCGGTCGTCTCGGTAACACCCCCTTTTGTTTGGGAACCTTAACCAACCACCTCAGCAATGCCATCATGCTACCCGTAAGCGAATTAAACCGGATGCGACGGGAAATTGTGACACAGCTCGAAGAATTGCGAAGTCAACCCAAACGCTGGGAATTGCGTTCTCATGTTTCGTTCCAAGACTTACTCCCCTCCTCATCTCCCTTATCCCCCTCATCCCCCTCTCTCATCGTTTTGGTGCGAAACCTCAAGCAACTGCAAGCCGCACTGCAAGCAGGTGTTGAAACACTCTACTGTGAATTTGAAGACCCCCGTGCTTACCGAGAAGCCGTACAATTGGTACGCCAACAAGCGCAAACAGACAACGGAAACAAAGAAAAACTTCTCTCCCATGTTCCCAACATCTGGGTTGCACCACCCCGAATTACCAAACCTGGGGAAAATTGGATTTTACAGCAGGTACGCGCCTGTGAAGCAGATGGCTATTTAGTGCGGAATTATGACCAACTGCAATTTTTTGCCCAAGACCGTTGTATCGGAGATTTTTCGCTCAACGTTGCTAATCCTTTAACAGCAGATTACTTTCGCCAGCATTTTGGTTTGGAAAGATTGACTGCATCCTATGATTTGAATATTACTCAACTGGAAGACCTGGTTACAAGTTGTCCGCCCCAGTGGTTTGAAGTGACAATCCATCAATATATGCCAATGTTCCACATGGAACACTGTATATTTTGTGCTTTCCTCTCTCAGGGAACAGACTACACTAACTGTGGACGACCTTGCGAGAAGCATGAAGTGAAATTAAAAGACCGCGTTGGTAGCGAACACGTCCTTAAAGCAGATATAGGTTGTCGCAACACTGTATTTAATGGTACTGCTCAAACAGGAGCCGAGTACGTACATCGTCTTATGGAATTGGGATTACGTCACTTTCGCATCGAATTTCTTAATGAAACCTCGGAACAAGTGAGTAAAACAATACATTGTTATAGTCAATTATTGCAAGGTGAGATTACAGGTTCCCAACTTTGGCGAGAGTTGAAGCTGCAAAATCAATTAGGCGTGACTCGTGGCCCTATGGGAGTATCTACATTGCGGTCATAATTCATTTTGTGATCGCCCAGCTTGAAAAATCTGTTCGGCAGTCAAATTGAGTTCTGGAAATGTAGGGGATATGATGCGGTCACCATCCCGAAACAAGCTAAGGTTTTAAACCAGATTGGCTTTTGCTAATTCCCTAACTCAACTGTGCCACAAGTTGATTTTCCAAAAGTGTATCATTCGTCAATAAGTCCTCAACGGTGATTCGCAAAAAGCGTTGCTGATCAACTTGAAAGAAGATTTTAATCCGATCGCTCCCAGGATATCCTTTTGGTGTCAGTTGGGCAATTGTTCTGGCGCCTTCTCGGTCGTTGAGGGGTTTGACGGTGGTTCCGCTACTCTCAAGACGACGAGTAATCAAGCGATCGCCATCAAAATAAACTTCGGTGTTGCCTGTATCTGCTCCCAATTCTCCCATAATTAATTCAATGCTAGGCTGATTCTCGACAGAAGCGCCTAAGACTAATTCTACTGGCTGACTCATGGGATATGGTTGTCCAGCTTTAATGATTGGATGCCAATGGTGGCGTTGGTTGCGGCGATCCCAGTAGCGAATCCCATAACTATGGTACAGAAAGTCTTTGATTTCAATGCCTTGGGCGATTTGTAATGCACCTTGGGCGATCGCTTCAAAAGGACATTCGCAACGAATTTTTTCTGGCTCAAAATACTGTTTAATCCATGTCTGCACTGCCGGCAATTGTACAGTTCCACCAACTAACAAAACTGCATTAATATCTGCAATTTCTATCCCTTGGCGTCTTGCTTGTTGCAACAGTGTCGTCATCGATTCATCTAATAACTCAAAAAATGCGTGTTCTTTGAGGACATTTTCAAAAGTGTCGCGGTTTAATTCCAGTTCATAACTTTCAAATATCTCATCGTCAAAATAAACTTCACTGGCTTGATTTTGAGTTGATAGCTGAATTTTTACCCGTTCTGCCAATCTTGTTGTCAAAGGACTTACTGCCAATCCTTGAGTTTTGGCAAAGTAATCTACTAACCAATTATCAATATCAGTACCGCCCAAATTCTGCCCAGCTTTCGCCAATACACGGGCTGTTTTGACTTTTTGTTTTGAATCTTCAGCTAATGATTTATTACCCCATTTCAGAAGAAATCCTACAGGTTTTGTAGTTGCTTGCACGCTTCTATCTAACCGTACAAGGGACAAATCCAAAGTACCGCCACCAAAGTCAATTACCAACAGAGTTTCTCGATCTGCCAAGCCATAACCCAAAGCTGCTGCTGTGGGTTCATCTAGCATTCGTACCTGTTCAACTTTGAGGGACTGGCAAACTTTTCCTAACCAATGACGATAGGCTTCAAAACTATCTACAGGTACGGTTAATACTAGAGAATCTAAGCCACCTTCTAGTGGCACTAGTTCTTCAATTACTTGGGTGAGAAACCATTGCCCCACCTGCTCAAAGCTGACAATTTGTCCATCTATTTCGGGTAAGAAACCTTGAATATTTGCGCCAATACCGCGTTTGAAACTGCGGAAAAATCTAGTTTCGCCCTTGAGGTCAAGACCGCGATCGCGTACTTGTTGACCTACTAAGATTTTACTTTGTGTTGCGTCTTCAACATAAACCAAGCTCGGAATCAGTGGCGGATTGAGACTTTGTTTGAGTGATAAACCCGGTAGATTCAGGGTTTCTGGCTGCTGGGTTACAGGGTTCCAACGAGCAATGACTGTGTTGCTAGTACCAAAATCGATTGCGATCGCCATATTTTATCAAGAAGGAATTCAGAACTCAGAATTCAGCAGTCAGAAGTCTGACTGGCTGTTGAGGAAGTAGTGAAATATTACACTAAATCAAAGATCTAGGGATCAATAAAACATTTAGTGAGTGGTACTCCAAACTAATTACATTCTCAATTGTGACTGCATAAGCCACCAAGAACGCAAATGAGCGATCGCTTGTTCTTTTTGTTTGGCTTCGACTTCTATCCAAGGTACTTCGTGGTAAACACTGGGCATAGCGGTAATTAAATTACTGTGTTTCCTGTCATTAAAAGCTTCTTCTCCATTGGAAATATGGACTAATTGCCAATCTGGATTCGCCCAAGTTTCTCGTGCTGCATATAACATAGATGCTACACTCGGATGGTCGTAACTGTCTAAATTTTCGTGACAAATATGGTGATGAGCATCGAATACCATTGGTATTTTTGCTTGCTGACACACTGCTAAAATTTCACTAGCACTATAGGCATATTCATCATTTTCTAAAGTCAAGCGGCTTTTAATTCCTTGTGGTAATTCTGAAATTACTTTTACAAGTTGTTCGGTGCGTTGAGATTTACCACCATGAATATTCATCAATGACCAAGGCGATTGGGGTAAGCCTAATAAGTCAAGATTGCGGGCATGTCGTTCCAGAATTTTGATACTTGTTTTTACTACTTCTGGGGAATCAGAACTGAGCACTACATATTGATCTGGATGCAGCACCATTCTGATATTTAATAATTTTGCACGTTCCCCAATTTTGGCTAGCCCATCACTCATTTCCTCTAATATATTTGTGCCGATTTCGTCTTCCATATCACTGAGAGGAAATAAAGCAGAAGACATCCGATACAGTTGAATCTGATTTTCCTGGCAAAAAGATAGAGCGTCATTTAAACGCTGTAAATTATGCTGATACAACTCTCTTAAGGCAGTTTCACGTTCCTCAAGACTAAGTTTTAAGTAGCGCGTGCGCGTCATTGTCCGAAAGCGCACTTGTTTATCAAAGGTGATACAAACCAGCCCCAAGTGGGGTAGAGTGCGTTTTTGTTGCTGTGTATGGAGTAAATTCTGGAACTGGATTGCAGTCATGAGCTAAATTTATTAACTTCTTAAGATGTTCTTCTGAGTTTCATTTTAATAAATCTTGTCATCCAGTGATGAGTATCTAGAGATACATTCTTGATACAATCAAATTAGAGTGCCGTAGTAGAGTATTTGTCAATCAGTAATGAGGCTGAAATATTGGAGTAATTTAGTCAGCGATCGCCCACCTAACATAAGGGCGGGAAGCCGCTATAGTTTTGTAGGTTATTAAGCGACCGGGTGCATTAATTTTTCGTAAATCCACACGGAAATATGCTTTTTTATTCTTAAATTCTACATTATAGAAAGTATATTCCTGCCCACGAGTTTTACCCACACACGAAGCATAATTACTACGTAAAGGTGAAACAAACTCCACAAACTGCTTATTAGATGAAACTAGCTTACTTGAATCTGCAAATTCTCTAGTATCTGCCACTACTGTATGTTCAGCACCGCCTTCATAAGGTAAGGTAAACCACCACAGCCCAATTGTTTGAGGGCATGTACCACTGCTACGTTGTACATTCAGTGTGATATTAGGTGCAGAAATAGGCCCAGGCGCTGACTGTGGCTGCGCTTGTGCTGTAGTGGCTAACGCCCCTGCTAGAATTAACGGGCATAAAATACTACCAAAATCTGTTAATTGTACTAAGTTTTTCATAATACGAATGTTTTAAAATTTTAGGTATTCAAATAACATTGACTTTTAGAACTTGGTAAAAGTGCCATCTAACAGCAGTTTATTCAGGGGTTAAACTCAAATATAAAGACTCTTGGAAAGACTTGGGTTAACCCTTGTCTCGACTCCTAACTCTTTCAATTAAAGCAATGGTGTTGTTAGTTACAGTTAAACCCAAGAAAGCGGGCAATAATTTGGATAATTAACTAGAAATGCAGCCCTGCCTGTAAAAGATGCTGCCGTTTCATGAAACCCCGAATTATTGTTTGTGGCTTAGGACGTACTGGATATAAAATCTTTCGTTTGCTCAGACAGCAAGGAGCATTTGTTGTTGGCATTCATCACCAACCCATCCCAAGCGAAACTGCGCCAGATGTGATTGTTGGTGATTTGCAAGCAGCGGCTACCCTAAAAGCAGCAGGAATTGAGCAGGCGCACACTTTAGTAATTGCTGGATCTAAAGATGAACTAAATTTGTCAATTATGATGCAAGCGCGGGTGCTGAATCCCCAAATTCGGATTATCAACCGCTTTTATAATACAAATTTAGGTGAGCGCTTAGATCAAACTTTACCAGACCATTTGAGTATGAGTGTTGTGGGTTTAGCAGCACCCGTATTCACCTTTGCAGCACTGGGAAGTCAAGCGATCGGGCAAATCAAACTATTTCAGCAAACTTGGCCAATTCACGAAGAATACATTGATGAAAATCATTTGTGGAAAGGTCGAAAACTAAGTGAATTGTGGGAAGACCGATCGCGGATGCTGATTTATTATCTACCAGTAGAAGGTGAAATGGATTTAGTATCCGCTGTCATCTCAGGACAAAAGTTAGAAGTGGGCGATCGCTTAATTGTTGGTACACAACCGCGCATCCGTCCTCCTCGGCGATCGTTAATTAGAAAATTGCTGAAAGTGATAACTAATCTTAGACAGTTTCAGCAACACGGGCGATCGGTAGTGGTGGGTGCTGTTGTCTTACTTGCAGTGATTCTACTTGCTACACTCACCTACACATCTGCTGAGTTGAAGTTATCTGTGATCGATGCTCTATATTTTTCTGTGGGCATGATTACCGGAGCAGGCGGTAATGACAAAGTAGTAGAAAATGCTCCCAATAGTATTAAATTATTTACCGTTGTCATGATGTTGGTTGGGGCAGTGGTAATTGGTATTTGGTACGCAATGCTCACTGATTTCGTCCTCGGAAGCCGTTTTAAGCAATTTTGGGATGCAGCACGAATTCCCCAGCGATATCACTACATCGTCTGTGGCTTGAGCGGTATTGGCGTCAAAATTGTCCAGCAACTCCACACCAACGGACATGAAGTGGTAGTGATTGAAACCGACTCTAATAACAGGTTTGTCAATACCACTAGAGGACTAGGTATTCCCGTAATTCAAGGTGATGCCAGCTTCCGCACCATACTCAAGTCCAGCAATATAGATTCTGCCGCCGCAGTGCTGGTCGTAACTAGTAACGATGCCACTAATTTAGAGATTGCCCTCAAGTCCAAAAGCTTGGCACCAAATATTCCGGTGATTGTCCATTATGCTGATCCCGATTTTGCTGGCATAGCGCAACAGCTATTTGACTTCGAGGCAGTACTCAGCCCCGCTGAATTGGCAGCCCCAGCTTTTGCGGCAGCTGCATTAGGGGGACGAATCCTTGGTAATGGCATCACAGCAGATAGTCTTTGGGTAGCTTTTGCCACGGTAATTACACCTTCACACGCCTTTTGTGGTCAGTGGGTGAAAGATGTAGCGATGAATGCCGACTGTGTACCTTTATACGTAGAAACGAACCACCAAACCCTGCATGGCTGGGATTTACTAGAAACCAACCTCAGTGCAGGCGATATTTTATATATGACGATGCCAGCTACGCGGTTATATCAATTGTGGCGTGACGAAGGTACCTGCGAAAGACATACTTAATTACTCATCATTTCTAATACTCGCCCTTGAGGTTAAAGCCTCAGACATAATTTTTCGTTTGAAATACTACTACCCCAGTCCCCAATCCCTTTTACTATTTGAATTTCACCAAGCGTGCTGTATTGTGATATGGCAGTTCTAATATTAGTTTGAACTTATGAAAGGATTTGCTACTACTTATTAGATAATATCTGGGTTACCTTGTGTAGTATATCAGACAAATAACCCAATACTCAGTACCCTAATATCTATAGATAGTAGAGGCTAATCCTAGCGAAGTGTATATAGAGCCACAGCAAAACTCTGTTTTTCTTCCCTAAAGTACATCTCTAGATACTAGGCAGTTTTGTCACTAATATTTTATATTTTGTATATAAAATTGCAATCTTTGAGATTAAAAATTCATAAGTTAAAGAAATGCAATTTTTATATTTTCTTTGTTATTTTGTATTTAACGGGACAGTTCTTGAACATTTGGTGGGTTTAAATAACAATTAATCAAACTATTTCCCCCCAAAGATGCATGTAAATTATTTGCATTCTGCTGATTTTACTTCAGTTTACAAGCAGAATGCAAATTGCCCAAACAAGTTACATGGCAGCATTCTGAATTGACAAATAGTTCATCCATAACAAGGAAAACCTTGCTAAAAACTATGCTTGAAACAAATAATCGGCGGATTTTTCTACCTGCTTTTATTAGCCCTTTAGAACAAAATAATCTAGCAGGTACTAAAAAACAATTTGGTCACCGGAAATTGGACATACTGCAACCATTACGTCAATGGCTCGACAAAATGGAGATTGAGAATCGCAAATTTGCCAAATTTATCGCTAAACTGATTCCTGCCCAATGTCCATTCGAGCGTGATATTATGCTTTTTGGTCGCATAGTAGGCCATATTCCTCCAATGTGCAAGCTTAATCCGCTTTATAACGAACTTGTAGGCTTGCGTTTTCGCGCTTTGTGTTATTTAGTAGATCAATGTGGAGAGGATATTCAATCCTACTGCTGAAGACAACTAAAGAAACACAGTATGGAAATTAAAGTTGAGCATCAACTCAGTCAACAACGTCTCGAAGAATTGGGTGTGTCCAAATGGGCAATTTGGAAAAAGGAAGTCTCGAAATTCCCTTGGACTTATGATTCTCAAGAAACTTGCTACTTTTTGGAAGGTGATGTAGTTGTTACTCCTGATGCTGGACAGCCAGTGCAAATGGGTAAAGGCGATTTGGTAATTTTTCCCGCTGGTATGTCTTGCATATGGGAAATTAAAAGTAACGTAAAAAAGCATTATTACTTTGATTAATCAAGATTAGAGATTGATCCCCTTTGTTTTTTGAAAATCTAGAAAAGCAACATCTTAATAATTCAATCCTAAATCATTGCTAATAAATACGGCAGAATTCAAAATTAATAATTCAGGACTGAAATAGACTTTATACCTGGCTAACAAACTGAGCCTGTCTACTTCAATAACTTGAAATCTGCTGTCATATCCCTGATTTCTCTAAGAAGTCGGGGATATATGGTTTGCAATTATTACAACTCAAAATCCTAGCGATGTCTATGACAAGCCGCTTGGCATCTACGCCACCATTCAAACCAAATAAACTTCATAACTTCCATACTTAGGTTAACGAATATTGTGAATTCTGACTCCTATTTATATTTTTATCCCCACAATCTCCTACCTGGTTTCCCATTTAATCTCTGGTGAGCATCTTCCAATAAAGCTGGAATATCTAAATTTTCAGGACATCGCGGCAAACAGTCACCACATTCTGTACATCGGTTGGCTTTCATCCCAGGGAACCAATGACCAGCATTTTCAAACATTCCATAACGATATTCGCCATAGTCTTTCATGTCGTATGCTACTGCGAGGTTTCGTAACCGCAATACCTCTGGAATATTGATATTTTCTGGGCAAGGCAAACAAGCATAACACTGGCTACATTTATCAATCCCCAAAGCAATTTTTTGCTGATTTTCTAATCGCTGGAATACAGAAATTTCTTCTTGTGTAAGTTCATTATCTCGGTCAGCAACTTGCAGAGGTTCGATTAATTCATCTGGGTTGGCTGGTCCTACGCTTAAAGTATTAATACGGTTATCGGCAAGTAAAAATCGATAGTTTAATTCTAGGGGTGAATACGGCTGACACAGGTTTTTAAGGGTTTGGGCTGGCGTGTAGAGGCGTCCTCCCTTATCGGCAGGAGAAATAATGAAAATCCCCATATCTTTTTCAGCAGCTAGTTGAATAGCTGGGGCGTGCCGTTGGAAAAAATAGTAATAATGCAGATTGACAAATTCAAAAAAATCTGTATTTATCGCTGCCTGAATTAGCTCTAACGACCCGTGAGTGGAAAAACCAACATGTCGCACTCGACCATCGGTAATAGCTTCTGCGACAGCTTGCATACAGCCATTTTTGGCTTGCACCCACTCCAAATGTTGCCAGGTGTTCAAGCCATGAATGCCCAAGCAATCTAGATAATCTATTTCCAATTGTTCTAGAGATTCATCAATGTACCGACGCATACTGTCAACATCGGCTGTGGCTGGGATTTTAGTAGTGATGTGCAGTCTGGTGCGAGGTACTGATAAACCAGCTTTTAGTGCCTTACCAAGATATTCCTGACTTTTGCCGTAACCTCTGGCAGTTTCTAGATGATTAATTCCTAAGGCTAAGGCTTGTTCAATGGTTTGCTGGGCATTTTCAAAATCAGCTAGGTAGCGCATTGTTCCCAAGGAAAAAACCGAGAGGCGCAAATTTGTTTTCCCAAAGCGTCGGTATTGCATGGTTAAAAAAGTTAGGTACAGACGCGATTAATCGCGTCTGTACAAGAGACGAGATTAATCGCGTCTCTTGTACAGTAGTTAAGAGTTAGGAGTTCAACTAAAATAACTCTTAACTCATAACTTTTCTAGCTGTCGCCATTACCAAAGCGCTTGATCAAATCTTCAGGGCGGAGATTGGAAATAAATTCACGGAAGGCCTGCTGTTCGGCTTCATCTGCATCGCGGTCAACAGGGATAGAGGCATCGGCGATGACTTCTTCCATTACCCAAATCGGAGTATTTGTGCGGAGGGCAATGGCGATCGCATCGCTAGGACGGGCGTCAATTTCCTTTTTAACTTCGCCTTGTTGGACAATCAAAGCTGCATAAAATGTATCTTTTTGCAGCGAATGAATAATTACCTTCTCTAGAGTCATATTCCAGGTCTCTAGAAGATTCACCATCAAATCGTGGGTTAAAGGTCTAGGAGGCTTCTGATTTTCCAGTGCGCCCATAATTGCCCTAGCTTGTTCCTGACCGATGTAAATAGGCAAAGCCCGCCGATCTGAAGAATCTTTCAAAAGGACGATCGGGCTGCGGGTTATGGCATCTAATGCTATGCCAGCGACTTTCATTTCAATCATTGGCTAAGCCTCTACAATTTTTTGAGAGCCTTGGATGCTATGTAACAAATAGCACCTTTTTTTTGGCAGTTTGGCGACAGTAATAAACATAAGCATTCGTTCTCTATAATTGCTTCTATTAAACTCCGAACTTGTGGTGTACACCAGAGTAATTCAAATGGGTCTGCTTAAACAATAAGCTTCTTACCCAAGTATGCCTTGTGAAGGATGATAATGTGTTAATATTCCTCATAGAAAAAAAGTCAGAAAATATACTCACATATTCTCAATTTCTGTGACAATTACTCATTAATTTCTGCCAAAATTAGGCAATAAATAGAGTTAGTTTGGCAAAAAAGCGGTGTTTACAGGATTAATCCAAGCGTTAGGAACGATGAAACCCTTAGGGGGCGATTCTTGGCAAATTACTTGTACTAGCCAGTCGGGTGAACTAATTATGCAAGATCTGGCTTATGGTGACAGTGTTGCGGTAGATGGCGTTTGTTTGACAGTGGAAACAGTTTTAAAAGATGGGTTTATCGCCACTGCTTCACCGGAAACCCTACGACGCACGACTTTGGGTGGTGAGCAAACGCAACAGACATATGTAAATTTAGAAGCGTCGCTCAGGGTAGGCAGCAAAGTCGGCGGTCATTTTGTCATGGGTCATGTAGACGGCATCGGGCGATTGTTAATGGCAGAACAAACGGCGACTTCTTGGGAAATGACCTTTAGTGCATCAGAGGCGATCGCACGTTACATTGTCCCTAAAGGTAGCATCGCCGTCAATGGTATCAGCCTCACAGTAGCCGCATATGAGGCAGAATTTTCTCAATTCAAGGTGGCGGTAATTCCTCTCACATACGCCGAGACAAATCTTCGCTATTTGACTCCTGGCAGTTTGGTGAATTTAGAAGGAGATATTCTCGGCAAATATGTAGAAAAATTCCTTTATTCTGGCAAATCGCACACCACAGACTCTGATAACAATAGTATAAACGACATTACACCCGCATTCTTAGCAGAACACGGGTATTTGTAATTTAGGAATGGGGAGTAGGGCATGGGGCATTGGGAGTGCTGAGTGCTGAGTGAGGAGTTGAGAGTTATTCTCCCCCATCTTCCTCATCTCCCGCAGTCCCCAGTCCCCAGTCCCCAGTCCCCAATCCCTAGTTAACTCCCTGGTTGCTGACTTACTTGGGCAGTTCGCAACGATTGAAGTAACTGGGCTAGTCCGCTTTGTAAATTCACACCTGGGTCAGTAGCAACCCATCCATTCGGTGTCAAGTGGCGGACTTCAAAGTGCAGGTGAGGGCCTGTAGAATTACCAGTGCTGCCGACTCGCCCGATGACAGTTCCGGGTTCTACCCACTGACCGGGTTGAACAAAGATTTCTGACATATGACCGTAGAGTGTTTGTTCAGCAGATTTGTGATTCAGGATAACGGTTAAACCATAACCACCCAGCCAGTTAGCAGTTTCCACGCTTCCGCCAGCAGCTGCCAAAACTGGTGTTCCCATAGGCGCACCCAAGTCTGTACCGGCATGGAAGCGTTGGTTACCTGTGATGGGATGAATTCGCCAACCAAACATAGAAGTAATAGAAGCGGGAATCGACAGTGGATACATCATTCCCGTACCACCATAGGCGATTCTGGGACTGTAGGGAATTTGCGGCAATACTGATGCCAGCGAGAAGTCGTAACTTACATTGCTGGGGCGGGGTGCAAGGTTGCCATCTGCCATTGGTGGCGGTAAAGTACCACCACTCGGCGCGATGGGAGTTGCACTCACTCTGGTGGTGCCAAAATCGCTGGGACTAGGAATAAATCGATTTGGGCGGAATCCAGTCTTAGTATCACCATTAGCAACATTTTGAACAGCACGCCATCTGCCATTGTTACCAGCGGTTGCAACCTGTCGCACTGGTGGAACTACTGGCAATTGTGCGTTTTGACTTCTTTTTAGCCAACTAGGTGCTGATTTTCCATTAGAGTCAGCTACGCGCCCAGTTTGGGGTGCTTTAGCACAAACACTACCAGATACGCTTTGCCCTGAAGGTAAAATGGCTCGGCAACCACTAGATCTTTCTGTGAGGATTACGGAATTCGGTGCTTGATAAGTACCTGTTGCGCTGGTATCATAACTACTGGGGTCAATATAGGCATTATTGTAATCTTTAGTTTTCTCGGTGGTTGCCCTGACAGCGTTGTTTGAGTTATTTGATGGTTGAGCAACTTCTGGCAGTTTTTTAGGTAAGGAGCGGGGAAGAGTATTAGGTTTTTCCTCTCGCGCCCTTCCAGGAGCAGCCTGGGAAGTTTCTGTCTTGGGCTTTGACCGTCTGATAATAACAACAGGTTCAGCAGCTTCGATTTTGGGTGTAGACTGCCTAATTGGTTGTTTTGATTGAGCAACTTCTGGCTTGCGTAGTCTCTGTTTGAGTTTGGCTCGCCGTTGAGCAAAGTCTGGCTGCGTTTGAGCTGCTTCGGGCGCAACAGTCTGTTTTTTCAAGCCGAGCGGAGTTGAGGCTTTAACTGGGTTTGTAATCACTGTTGGCTGGGAAGTTTCAACAGTGGGAACGATATTATCTATTTGTGTTTCCGTTTGGGCAGACACGAAGCCGCCGCTTAGGAGACTGACGCTGCTTAGCCAACAGAGACTCTGTGCTGGTAGCGTCGAGGCAAAACGTTTTTTTGTCACACCTCGCTGCCATAAGTAGTGCAAACGATGATGGGCAGAATTTTTGCGCTGCGTCATTTGTTCTCTCAGTTGTGTGTAATTAGCCTAAAGAGATGATGCTAGTGGTTTGTCTTGCCCAAAGAGCGAAATTTTGAACAAACCTCAAATTTAAACGGAAGATTTATGGTATCCCAAACTGATTGTACCGGGTTCAATATAAATTTCCGGTGTAATTAGTTCTTTTGTCCCATATTTTTCTAAATCAACTCGTAAATTTCCTTGAGGAGTCACGCCGACTACAGTACCTGAAAGATTATTGACGTACACCTTATCACCCATGTTTGTAAGCAAGTCTAAATAGCGAGATAAGAGTATGTTTATTCCTTCTTGGAAAAGGCACTGCATACCGGATTCTATTCCTAATAAAACAGTAGAGGTGAGCAATTCCAGACAAGAAATTGGCCGAGAATTTTGGGAAACTTGCCACGATTCCAGATTAATTCCTGTTTCTGGTACTGGGTTTGCCCAGTTAATACCAACACCAATTACTGCTTGGGTAATTTTTCCTTTGTTGACTTTGGTTTCTGTCAAAATGCCGCCTAGCTTGCGACCATTTAAAACTAAATCATTGGGCCATTTTATCCCAACATCCACATTGTGCTGGCGCATTTGAGACGCAATTCCCCAAGCACTAGCGAAAGTTAGCTGGTAGCTATCGGTAGCGTCTATTTTCTGGTCGAAAGTAATTCCCAGCGAAAGATACAATCCTCCCACAGGAGAAATCCATTGGCGTCCCCATTGTCCCCGTCCCGCAGTCTGTAAAGTTGCAATGACTACTGTTCCTGAAGTAGCTCCTTGGTTGAGCATGTCCCAGAGGGTTTGGTTCGTTGAGGAGACACTTTCAAAAAAGTGTAGGGAAAATGGTAAATATGGATACTTCCGCCCTGCTTTCAAGGCTGCTTCTAAATTTTGCAGATTAAATCCCACAGCGGTAACCCAAATGGCGTTGTTCAAGTTAGCATTAATTGGCTGATGAGTGATTTTCTCTTTAGGTTTGGTTGATGATGCACACTTGGCACTGGCGCAATTGGGAAGGACTGCCCTATTTGACTTGCAGTATTCTGGAACATTGGCATCACGGTTTTTTTACACAGCAGTTTTGGCCGCGATCGCCACAAGACCTTACACTCACACTGCAACCAGAGGCATCAGTCTATCGCTTAAAGCAGGTACATGGCAATACTGTTCTCACCCCCCAAGAAATTGCCACCAGCACTCTTGAGGATGGTTTAGCATCGGCAGACGGTTTAATTAGCGAACAGCCTCTACAAGCTGTCTGGGTCGCTAGTGCAGATTGTACACCCGTGCTGATTGGCGATGTCAAAACAGGACTTGTGTCAGCAATACACGCCGGATGGCGGGGTACTGCCAAGAAGATTGTCCCCCAAGCGATCGCTCGATTAAAATCCCAAGGCAGCCAACTCGATGATTTACGTGTTGCGATGGGGCCAGCGATCGCAGGTGAAGTTTATCAAGTTTCTGTTGAGGTAGCTGCTGAAATCGGAGCCAGCATTATACCACATAATGACGAACAAAAAATTGTCCAAGCATTACAAAATCTGCCGAATTCACCTTTATTAGAAGACGCCAATCCTGGAAAGGTAAAACTTGATGTCCGGCGAGTAAATGTTTTACAACTCGAAAGTCTGGGAATTAGTGCAGAACAAATTGCGATCGCTCCTTATTGTACTTTCCAAACTCCAGAGCATTTCTTTTCTTACCGTCGGGAACAAGAGAAAAAAGTTCAATGGTCAGGAATTGTCAGCCAGTAGTCTAGTTAACTTAAAGCTTCACTCAACAACTCGCGGTGCATTAATGCTCTATCCACTAAAGATTGTATTTGCTCAGATGATAAAGGATCGCCATTGGCATAATGTTCTATCCAGGTTTTACCAATAAAATTGGTGTCATCTGGTAAAGTTGCTAAATCCCACCCAGGCATTTGCAATTCTTCCATGAGACGATTTACCTTGGGGTCATAACTAAGAGCAAAGCAACGGCAGCCTTCAGCAGCAGCCATAATTAAACTGTGCAGGCGCATCCCAATTGCCATTTCCACACCGCGAAACACACCTTTTAAAAGTTGCGGATCTTCCAGAGACAAAATCTGGCTGACATCTTTAAGATGGGGTTGAATAGCTTGGGCAATACTTAAATCTTCACTTTTTTGGAATGGCAGCAGTAAGATAAATGCTTGTGTGGCTTTTTGAAAATCCACCAAAGCACGAGTCAACTTAGCCAAACGTGCTTCTGTAAGTTGGGGATGCGATCGCAACGTTACTGCAACTCTCGGCGCAGGTAAATCCCAAAGCCCTGGTACTGGTTTAGATTCCAATGCCCAAACCGGGTCAGGAGCTATGATACAAGGAATTTGCCAATCAGATAATAAAGCAGCACTGGCGCGATCGCGGACACTGACTTTGGTACAATTACTAAAAGTTTGCCTTGCTAAGTAACGAGTTTGGGGACGCACCAAAGGGCCGATACCCTGGGCCCAAGCTACAGTTTTCAAACCTAATTTCTGTGCCAATAACATCAGTCCCCCATAATAAAATGGGCTAATAATACTGGTAACGTCTTGAATCAGACTCCCACCGCCCCAAATCAAGGCATCACAAGAGCGCAAAGCTTGGAGAACGGGAAAAGCAGCCATGCGATTGTGGGTTTCTACATTGTAGCGATCGCGGGTTTCCTCTGGATTACCCGAAAGCACCACAGGCGTCACATCAGATGGTAACATTTGCAAAAGCGTTGCTAACAAAGCTTCGTCACCACCATTACCTTTACCGTAATATCCAGACAATAACGCCCGCATCTTTGCCATTTTAGATTTTGGATGAAAGGATTTTAGAGTATCAGCTTTTCTCAAAAATTGATGAGATGTCAGCCATCCTACCAACTAAAGATAAATTTTCTTGTGGGAAGATGATCTTAATAGAAAGACAACAAAACGAATAGCAGCAGAATTCAGAATTCACAAGTCAGAAGTCAGAAGTCAAAATTCACAACTCCCCATCTCCCTCATCCCCCACTCCCCACTTTATATGCACGTTCTTTCGATTCCCACCTGGATTATCCATATTTCTAGCGTTATTGAATGGATTATTGCCATTTGGTTAATTTGGACTTACGGCGAACTCACTCGTAACCGTAATTGGTGGGCATTATCTTTTGCCATGTTACCAGCTTTGGTTAGTGCTATGTGTGCTTGTACCTGGCATTATTTCGACAACGCCGAATCTCTGGAATGGCTGGTAACGCTTCAGGCTACCATGACCTTAGTTGGTAACATTACACTCTGGGCCGCAGCATTTTTAATTTGGCGTTCCACAAAGTCTACTAACACTGTTGCACCCCAACCTATTAAATCAAAGCAATGATCTCTAAAGAAACCCTGTTCGCGCTTTCATTGTTTCCCTATTTGGGTTTCTTGTGGTTTATCAGCCGCAGTCCACAAATGCCGCGTTTAGCGCTATATGGATTTTACGGTACTCTTGTATTTGTTTTCGTCACCATTCCCGCAGGAATTTATGCCGTACTGCATTATGGCAAGTCTCTAGCCAATGTAGATTGGTTACACGGTGGTGCAGAAGTATTTTTGACCCTTACGAACATCTTAATTGTTTTGGGTTTTCGGCAAGCAGTCAAGGAATTGAAAAATAGGGAGTAGGGAGTGGGGTGACACGGTGACGGGGTGACGCGGGGAGTAGTAAAGGTGGATGAATCCAGTTCAGAGGTGGATGAATCCAGTTCAGAGGTGGATGAATCCAGTTCAGAGGTGGATAAATCCAGTTCAAAGATGGATAAACAAGTATCTAAGCCTAATAACTCAACTTCTAACACGATGTCAGGCTAATCACTTGTAATTAAAACCTCTCTGCGTCCCTGCGTTTCTCCCATCTCCCCACTCCCATTTCCAGATATCTACCAAATTAAGTTCGAGGAAAAGCAAATGGATGTAATTCCAGCAATAGATTTACTAGAAGGTCGTTGTGTGCGACTGTATCAGGGAGACTATGATCGCTCGCAAGTTTTTAGCGAAAACCCGGCTGATGTTGCTAAACAGTGGGTAGATCAAGGTGCCACCAGATTGCATATAGTTGATTTAGATGGTGCCAAAGCAGGTAAAGTAGTAAATCTTCGGGCAATAGAAGCGATCGCTCAAGTAGTATCAGTGCCCATTGAAATTGGTGGAGGATTGCGCGATCGCACCAGCGTAGAACAAGTATTCAATCTGGGTGTACAGTGGGCAATTCTCGGCACTGTCGCCGTAGAAGAACCCCAGCTAGTGCAAGAACTGTGCGAAGAATTTCCCGGACAAATTATTATTGGTATTGACGCCCGCAATGGTCGTGTAGCTACTCGCGGTTGGTTAGAAACCTCGGAAGTTTTAGCAACCCAACTAGCTGTCACAATGCAAGAATTGGGCGCAGCAGCGATTATTTACACTGACATCCACCGTGATGGTACTTTGATAGGGCCGAATTTAGAAGCTTTGCGAGAAATAGCTGGTGCAATTTCCATACCAGTAATTGCTTCTGGTGGAGTTAGTTCTGTTACTGATTTGTTGAGTTTGCTGGCGTTAGAACCGCAAGGTGTGACTGGTGTGATTGTTGGACGTGCCTTGTATACTGGGGATATTTTACTCAAAGAAGCATTACGAGCGATCGGGCCTGGGCGGATTCAGGATATTCCACCCAATCTAGGTTTTTCTAGCTTCGCTTGATATTTTGTGTATTGGGTGAAACACTCCACACACTGTACTTAGAGTAGCGAGTACAGTGGTGGCTCTCTTAACCAGTCCGGCTATTTGTTTTAGCTAAATCGTGAACGGTACGGAGGATGAAATGGTTGTTACATTTCAACTGCGCCAGATCGACCTTCAACCAGGGCAGTGCCTGACATTGCGCGAAATCAATTGGGCAGAGTTTGAAGCAATTCTGGAGGAACTTGGAGAACATCGCGCTACACGAGTTGCTTACTATCAAGAGGCGTTAGAGATTCGGGTGCCTTCACCAGAACATGAAGTTGACAAAGAATTAATCGGCGACATGGTTAAAATTCTACTTGATGAGTTAGAACTTGACTGGGAACCTTACGGCTCGACAACATTTAAGCGATGCCTAGGTTGGGCTGCGCCTACGCCTCAGGCTGACACAAGGGGATCTAGTACAGCACAACGGGCATTTAGGCGGTGGGTGCGTGAAGCATTAGCGCAGTAATATCAAGCGTGGTTAAGTACTGATGACTTCTTGCGGCTGGGACGCTTGTACTCTGATTTTTTCTTCAGTCCCACCGCTTGGGCTTGGTCGCTATCCGAACCGTATTGTCCGCGCACAACTTCTTTCATTGCTAATACTGCATTATGAAATTCCCATTCTGCTAATCGCGCAGCATCAGCAGCAGCACGGTATAAAGTTAGTTTTTCATTTTCGGCTTGTTGCTGGGACAACATAACCTGATAAGCTTGCTCTAATTTCACAGCAGAGGCATCAGCGCGGGTTGTGTCATAGGTGCTAATGGTTTGCAAACCGTGCCATGAAGTAACATCTTCACTAATTAATTGAGGACGCAAACGGCGTGTTGTATCTTGAGTAGGCATATCAGCATACTGTTATAAAGGCATATATTTAATGTGCCCATTGCAACTCTAAATCTAACAGTAAGTGAAGTTTTTAGATATAGCGCTTCTCGAATGGAAGCAATACACTTTGACCTCTCTCCAAACCTCTCCCCTACAAGAGGAGAGGCTTTGAATCTTACTCCCCTTCCCTTGTAGGGAAGGGGCTGGGGGTTAGGTCTGTATTTCGTGCAATTGAGAACCGCTATAAAACAAGGTTAGGAAAAGGGTAAGGTCATTTTTGCAGGTCGATGCAACAAAGGTGCAAGCCGATGCAACAAAGGTGCAAGCCGATGCAACAAAG